>DAOTYW010000244.1:0-13055 GCA_034434755.1 Anaerolineae bacterium
GGATGGCCCAATTGGACGAGACGTTCCCGACGCTGGACTGTAGTGCCTGAATTCTCGGCCCCAAGATGATGGATGCCGGTCGGCATCCCAACATCACTCTCCTGACCTACAGCGAGGTCGAAGCGCTCTCCGGCTACATGGGCAACTTCCGCGTGCGGGTGCGTCGGCGGGCACGCTCGGTGGACGCGGCCAAGTGCACCGGTTGCGGATTGTGCCAGGAAAAGTGCCCCACGTCGGTGGTGGACACCGGCTACGAGGCCGGGCTGGGTTATCGCAAGGCGATCTACCGTCCCTTTGCCCAGGCCGTGCCGGCGGTGCCGGTGATTGACCGCGCCCACTGTCGCTTCTTCACCCAGGGCAAGTGCAAGCTCTGCGAGAAGGTCTGTCCCACCGGCGCGATTGACTACAGCCAGGAGGACACCGTCGTCGAACTGCAAGTGGGCAACATTATCCTGGCCACCGGCTTTGACCCGTTCGACGCCCGGCGCATCCCCCAGTACGGCTACGGCCGCTACCCCAACGTCTTCACCAGCATGGAACTGGAGCGCATGCTCAGCGGGGCCGGGCCCACCGGCGGACGAGTGGTGCTGCGGGACGGGGTGACCGTGCCGCAGCGCGTGGCGATCATCCACTGCGTCGGTAGCCGGGATCAGAACTACCACGAATATTGTTCGCGGGTCTGCTGCATGTACTCGCTCAAGCTGGCCCACCTGATCCGCCACAAGACCCACGCCGAGGTCTACAACTTCTACATAGACATCCGCACCCCCGGCAAGCTGTACGAGGAGTTCTACCATCGCATGCTCGACGAAGGGGTGCACTTCATCCGTGGGCGGGTGGCCCAGGTGACGAGCGCTACCCGCCGCCCGGAGGAGGAGGGCAGGCTGGTCGTGCAGGGGGAGGACACGCTGACCGGGCGGCAGCAGCGGCTGCCGGTGGACATGGTCGTCCTCTCGGTGGGGCTGGAACCGCGCCACGACAGCCGCCAGGTGGCCCACATCTTCAACATCAGCACCGACGCCGATGGCTGGTTTAAGGAGAAGCACCCCAAGCTCGACCCGGTGGCGACGATGACTGATGGGGTGTTCATCGCCGGCTGCGCCCAGGGCCCGCGCGACATCCCCGACTCGGTGGCCCAGGGGTCGGCGGCGGCGGCACGGGTGCTCTCCTTCATCGGCCAGGGCGAAGTCGAGGTGCAGGCCTCCACCGCCGTGGTGGACGAGATGACCTGCGTCGGCTGCGGACAGTGCGTCCAAACCTGCCCCTACGCGGCGATCGAGTTCCTGGCGGAGCGCAAGGTGGCCCACGTGGTGGACGTGTTGTGCAAGGGTTGCGGCACCTGCACCGCCGCCTGCCCGTCGAAGGCCATCTCCCTGCGCCACTTCACCGACCGGCAGCTCGTCGCCGAGATGCTGGGGGCGATGTACGCGATGCGGATGCAGGAGGCGACGGTATAGGAGAGCACGGAACACGCAACAAGAAACGCGTATTCCGTGGTGCGTGTTCCATGTCTGAGGATGGCTACTATGCATGAAGCAGCTTACGAACCCAAAATCATCGGCTTTCTGTGCAACTGGTGCAGCTACGCCGGGGCCGACCTGGCCGGCGCGGCGCGGTTGAAGTACCCGCCCAATCTGAAGATCATCCGCGTCCCCTGCTCCGGACGGGTCTCCCCGGAATTGGTCATCCGCACCTTCCGCGAGGGCGCTGACGGGGTGATGGTGCTGGGCTGTCACATCGGCGATTGTCACTACAGCACCGGCAACCACCGCACCGCCCGTCGCATGCCGATCCTGGCCGCCCTGCTGGCCTTCACCGGCATCGAGCCGGAACGCTTCCTGGTCAAGTGGGTCTCTTCCTCGGAGGGGGCGCTGTTCGCCCAGACGGTGCAGGAGTTCACCGAACGGCTGCGCACCCTCCCCCCGCTGCGCGAACGCCTGGCGCGGGCGGAGGAATTGCATCCCGGTTAGGTGATGCTTGATACTTGCCCAGGCGGACGGGAGATGTTACAATACGTCGCAACGTCAGCTCACCCTCCCGCAGGTCCGGAAGTGACCGAGCAACGAATCGGAGTGGCCATGGAAGTGCGATTCGGGCTGCAAATTGCGCCCAAACCTGCGGGAGGGTGAGCAGTTACTACGATTCGTCATCCCAAAACGAGAGGAGGAAGATAAGATGAAGATCAGTGGCATCGAGTTCCCGGACGACCTGTACTACGACCGTCAGCACGGTTGGGCGCGCGTCGAGGGCGGCGTCGTCGTCCAGGGCATGACCGACTTCGGGCAGAAGATCGCCAAGGAGATCGTCTTCGTCGAGAGCCCCTCGGTCGGGCGGGCCGTGACCCAGGGACAGACCTTCATGTCTATGGAGTCGGGCAAGTGGGTAGGCCGCGTCCAGGCCATGGTCAGCGGCAAGATCACCGAGGTGAACGGAGAACTGGAGTTCGACCCCACCCTGATCAATCAGTCCCCCTTCGGCGATGGCTGGTTGGTCAAGATCCAGATGGCCGACGCCGGTGAGCTGAATAACCTGCTGCGAGCCAACTCGCCGGACTTCCAGGCTTTCATCGAGGGCGAGGCGGAGAAGTTCAGGGAACTCCTGGGCTAGTCTGCTTCCTTTAAGGCATCATGCGCAGTGCATAGCAGGCACTGCGCATGATGTCCCGTATGGGAGGAATGCGTGAGTACGAAGACCACCCTCCGATGGCCAGGTCGTTGCTCATCGTGGACGGCCCTTTCCTGTCTCGCCATCCTGGCGCTGCTTCTGGTGGGCTGCTCCCCCCGGCCACCGACCTGGCCTCCCCCCTCCGAGGGGGCGGACCGCGCCTCCAACTGGCACATGGACGCGGAGCGATTCCTGAACTCGGCGCACGGCGGTGTGGCCTGCGAGACATGCCATGCCGACATCATGCCGAACGAGACGACGGCGGAAGCGCATCCGGATCTGGACCGGCTGTTGCGTTCGGCCACGTCTCTCTACGACTACCGCACATGCGCCACCTGTCATCCCCAGGAGTATGCTGCCTACGAAGTCGGCGCTCACGCTGCAGCCAGGGCGCGGCCGACAGAGGGAAGCGAACCGTCGCCGACGTGCGGCCACTGTCACGATCCTCACTATGCTACGGCCAGTACACGGAGCGAGCTGCTGACCGGCGTCGTCGAGACGTGCGGCGGCTGTCATCCAGAGGCCCTAGAGTCCTACCAGCATGACTACCACGGCAAGGCGGCTCTTCTGGGATATGAGCAGGCGGCCACCTGCACCGATTGTCACGGGGCCCATACTGTCTCTGCCTTCCAAAATGCTGCCGAGACCGTCCAGGCTTGCCGCCGTTGCCACCCGCAGGTCACCGAAGACATGGCCAGCTACCTCGTCCACGCCCGCGAGACGCTCCGTGCGGAACCGCAGGAATCCCGCGCCGGAGAGTATGCTCTGCTATTCTGGGTCAAGCTCTTCTTTACCGTGCTGGTGGTCGCCGTGCTGACCTTTTTCTACACCCACACTGGGTTGTGGTTCTTGAGGAGCCTGCATGAACGGCTGAAGAGAGGGCGTCATGGCGGAGAGAAAGGCTAGACGTGTGGAATACTGGCGTTTCAACATCTATCACCGGTTCGTCCATTTGCTGGTTCTTGTCAGTTTCTTCGGCGCCACGATCAGCGGGATGCCGTTGAAGTATGCCAGCGCTGGCTGGGCCCAGTGGATGATCCGGCTGCTGGGTGGGGTCCATGTCGCCGGGGCCATCCACCGCATCAGCGCGGTGGTCATCGCGTTGTGGTGCCTGATGCACCTGGCCTATGTGGCTCACTACGTGTTGGTGCGGAGGCGGAAGCCTTGGGGGCCGGACACGCCGGTGCCGACGGTGAAGGACATCCGGGACCTGTGGCACAACTTGCGCTATTTCCTCGGCGTGGGCAGTCGCCCTCTCTTCGATCGCTTCACCTACTTCGAGAAATTCGACTACTGGGCGGTCTTCTGGGGCGTGCCCATTATTGGCCTCTCCGGGCTGGTACTGTGGTTTCCTGCCTTCTTCTCCCGCTTCCTGCCGGGGATCGTTATCAACATCGCTCACATCATGCACAGTGACGAGGCGCTCTTGGCCGTTGGCTTCATCTACATCGTGCATATGTTCAACACGCATATCCAATTCGACAAGTTTCCTCTCAACCCGGTGATCTTCACCGGGAAGGTGACGGAGGAAGAGTTGATCCATGAACGTCCCCTCGAATGGGAGCGGACCCAGGCCGACCCCCGACACCTTGACGAGATGAGGGTGCGATGAAGAGTAGACGGCTTAGCACGACAGTTCTTCTGGGGGTCGGCGCCCTTCTCCTGCTCTGGCTGGCCGTGGCGCCGACAGTCGGGGCGCAGGACCCAGGGCCGGAGAGTGACGGGCGGGACTGCTGGGCCTGTCACAGGCAGCCCACTCTGGCCGGTCTCGACGGCACGCGCGCCAGCATCGCGATGTGTCTGGATTGCCACGGTGACCCTCAGGTTGACGAGTGGGCGCGGGCCGGGCGCACACCTGTGTACGTGAATGGGGCTCGCTACGCCGATACGCTCCATGGGCAGATCGCTTGTGTGGCCTGTCACACGGACGTGGCGCGCAATCCCCATCGGGCTGAGTCGCCTGTTGCCTGTGCGGACTGTCACGCGGTCATCCTGAGCCATGTCAACATGGGCGCTCCACACCTCAGCACCGACTGCGCGGCCTGTCACCGCTCGGATCTGCCGGTGGTGCGTAACGATGAAACCGGTCGCCTGGAGGTGGCCCGCGTGGATGCGGCGGGCAATCCGCTGGATCGCACGGCCCACGCCCTGACGACCGACGTGACCTGCACGGCATGTCATGTTCCCGGCAACGACGTTGGCGCGCCGGCCGTGGCGTTGCCGGCTCGTGGCCTCCTCTGTATGCCTTGCCACGACGCTGCACCAATCGTCAGTGTGGGGGTGGGCGCCTCCTCATCGAGGGTCACAGACTACGGTTCCATCGTGGGCTTGCTGATCCTGGCGGTCGGTATGACGGTGAACTTCTCGCTGTACCTGCGGGGCGAGATTCCTGGCCATCCCGGCCTGACCGCGATGCAGAAACTGTCCTACATTGTCGAAGAAGGGGTTCGTCTCCTCTTCTCGCGCCGCATCTTTCGCCTGGCCTGGGGCCTCGTCGCCGAGGGCATCTTCCTGCGCCGCGTCTTGCGGGAGAGTGTGGGCCGGTGGGTGATGCACTCGCTGATCTACCTGCCGTTCCTGGCCCGCTTCCTCCTGGGGTTGATCACCTGGCTGGGCGAGGCACTCTGGCCTGCCGCCGCGTGGACGCAGACGCTGGCGAACCGAGATGCGCCGGCTGTGGCGTTCGCCTATGACTTCCTGGCCCTGCTGGTCATCCTCGGCGTGCTGATGGCGCTCTGGCGGCGTTTCGTCCTGCGCGACTCACGCCTGCGCACGGGCCCGCAAGATCGGCTCGCGATTTTCCTGCTCGGAGGCCTCTTCCTGGTCGGGATCCTCGCTGAGGCGGTCCGAATCCTGAGCGCCGGCACGCCACCGGAGGTAGCGGTCTACTCTTTCCTGGGATACGGCGTGGCCGCGCTGTTGCGTCCCCTGGGCCTGACCTGGACGACGGTGTATCCGATGGTTTGGTACCTTCACGCCTGGCTGGCTGCCGCAGCTATCGCCTATCTGCCATTCAGCAAGTTTATGCACATTCTCGTCGCCCCCCTGCTGGCCAGCCTGGATACTGCTAGAGAGGGTTCGCATTGATGACTGGGACGCCTATCTCCTTTACCGTGCGCCAGTTGCTTGAACTGGATGGCTGCACCCGCTGCGGGGAGTGTGTGCTTTGGTGTCCGACCTTTGCCGAGAAGCCGGACCTGGAGGCGATCACGCCGCTTACCAAGATCGAGACGGCGCGGCGGTTCCTGCGCGGCGAGCATGGCCTGTGGGCCCGTCTCTTCAAACCGCGCTCCCCAGACCCGGAAGCGCTGCAGGTCTACTCCGCCGGCACCTACGACTGCACCCTCTGCGGCCGCTGCGCCGTCGTCTGCCCGGCACATATCCAGACGCGCAGCCTGTGGATCGCCATGCGCGAGTCGCTGGTGCAGCAGGGGGTCTATCCGGAGACGCTCGACCGGCTGCGCGAGACGGTCACTACTGCCTACAATATCTCCGGCGACGACAACGCCAACCGGCTGATCTGGAGCCAGAACCTGCCCGAGATCCCCGCCGGCGTGGGCAAGAAAACGCGGGCCGAGATGGTCTACTTCGTCGGTTGCGTCTCCTCGTTCTACCCGCAGTCCTACTCCGTGCCGCAGACGATCGTCCAGATCCTGGAGCGCGGCCAAGTGGACTACATGACGATGGGCGGAGAGGAGTGGTGTTGCGGCTTCCCGCTGATCATCGCCGGCATGGGCGAGGCGGCGGTGGCTTCGATCCGCCACAACGTCGAGGCGGTGCGCCGCACCGGCGCCAGGCGACTGGTCGCGGCCTGCCCCTCTTGCTACCACATCTGGAAGCACGATTACCCGCGTGTGCTGGGTGAACCGCTGGGGATCGAGGTGCTCCACATCACCGAGCTGCTCGCAGAGCTGATCGTCGGCGGGCGCATCCGGCTCAACCCGCTGGAGGAGAAGGTCACCTACCACGACCCCTGCGACCTGGGCCGGACCAGTGGCATCTACGACGCCCCGCGCAACGTGATCCGCGCCATCCCCGGCGTGACCTTCGTGGAGATGGAGCACACCCGCGAGTATTCGCTCTGCTGCGGCGGCGGCGGCGACGTGGAGATGGCCGACGCCGAGCTATCGGCGGCGGTGGCCAAACGGCGCATCGGCGAGGCCCAGGCGACCGAGGCGAAGGTGCTGCTCTCCGCCTGTCAGCAGTGCAAGCGCACCCTGGCCGGCGCCGCCCGCCGCGAAAAGGTGCGCGTCCGCGTGCTGGACGTGGCCGAGCTGGTCGCCCAGCAGATGGCAAGCGATTGATTTGACGGAAACCTGGCGACTGCTGGATACTGGGCCGCGCCCGGCGGCCGAGAACATGGCCCTCGATGAGGTGGTGCTGACGGCGCGCAGCCGCGGCGCGGTGCCGAACACGCTGCGCTTCCTCCAGTTCTCCCCGCCCTGCACGCTCGTCGGCTACCACCAGTCGGTGGAGCAGGAGGTTCGCGTCCCCTACTGCCAGGAGCACGGCATCCAGATCAACCGCCGCCTCACCGGCGGCGGTGGTCTCTTCTGGGACGAGAGCCAGTTGGGCTGGGAGGTCTTCGCCGCCCAGGACGACCCGCGCTTCCCTGGCGACATCGAGGCGCTCTACGAGCGGCTGTGCCAGGGGACGATCCGGGGGTTGCAGAAGCTGGGCGTGCCGGCGGCGTTCCGGCCCAAGAACGACATCGAGGTACACGGACGCAAGATCTCCGGCACCGGCGGCACGAGTATGGACGGGGCGTTCCTCTTCCAGGGCACGCTGCTGGTGGACTTCGACGTGGACACGATGCTCCGCGCCCTGCGTATCCCGGTCGAGAAGCTGAAGGACAAGGAGCTGGCCTCGGTGCGCGAGCGGGTCACCTGCCTGGCCTGGGAGCTGGCTGCCGCGCCGCCGCTGGCGCAGATCAAGGCCGCGCTGGTCGAGGGCTTCGCCGAGATACTGGACGCGGCGTTCGAGCCAGGCCCGCTCGCGCCGTTCGAGGAGGAGCTGCTGGCCCGCCGGCTGCCCTTCTTCCAGTCCGACGAGTGGGTCTACGGCGTGCGCCGCTCGCTCAACGAACGCAACGAGCTGCGCGCGCTCTACAAGAGTCCCGGCGGGCTGATCCGCGTCTCCCTGCTGGTGGATTCCGGGGCGCGGCGCATCCGCGAGGCGTTCATCACCGGCGACTTCTTCGCCTACCCCCGGCGGGCGATCCTCGACCTGGAGGCGCGGCTCAAGGGCGCGCCGGCCCGCCTGGACGCGGTACGACCCATCGTCGAGGACTTCTTCGCCACGACGGACGTGCGCATCCCCAGCGTCACCGCCGCCGACGTGGTGCGCACGCTGCAGGAGGCGCTGGACAAGACCGGCTACGTCGCCTACGATATCCGCCCCGACGAGGCGAACTTCGTCTTCTCCGTGGTCCGGCCGTTGAACGAGATCATGGATCGCGGCGCTGCGCCCCGCGCCCTGCTCCTGCCCTACTGCGCGAAACTGCCCGCCTGCGAGTATCGCTACCAGACCGGCTGCGCCGGCTGCGGCGGCTGCGGTATCGGCGACGCCTTTCACCTGGCCGAGACCTACGGCTACGAACCGATCTCCATCCAGAACTACGAGATGCTGGAGGAAACGCTGGAGCAGCTCAAGGCCCGCGGCTTCGCGGCGTTCGTCGGCAGTTGCTGCGAACCGTTCTACGCCAAACACCGCGACGACTTCGAGCGGATCGGCCTGCCCGGCATCCTGGTGGACGTGGATAGCTCGACCTGCTACGACCTGGGACGGGAAGAGGACGCCCACGTCGGGCGTTTCGAGAACCAGACCTACCTGAAGATGGAGCTTCTGGAGCGGGTGGTGGCCCGCCTGGCGCGCCATGGAAGCAGTTGACCTGTTGGTCGTTGGCGCGGGGCCGGCGGGGTGCGTCGCCGCCCGCGTCGCCGCCGAGGCCGGGCTGCGGGTGCTGATCGTCGAACAGCGCCCCACCGTCGGCCTGCCGGTGCAGTGCGCCGGCTACGTGCCGGCGCAGATCGTCGGTCACGTGTCGCTGCCCGAACGGTGCATCGCCCAGCGCATCCGCACCATGCGCACGACCCTGCCCGACGGCGAGTCGGTGGAGACTCCCGCCCCCGGCTACGTCCTCGACCGCGCCCTGTTCGACCAGGGGCTGGCCGTGGCTGCCTGCCGGGCCGGGGCGGCGCTGTGGACGGGGGCGCGGGCGGTGGCGCGCAGCGAACGCGGCGCGCTCGTCCGCCGCGGCAGCCGGGACGTGGAGCTGGCCTGCCGCGTGCTCGTCGGCGCCGATGGCCCTCGCTCGACCGTCGGGCGCTGGATTGGACAGGTGAACGAGGAGCTGCTGGATGGCCTGCAGGTGGAGGTCGTGCTGCCTGCGCCGCGGGCGTCCACGGAGGTCTATTTCGACCCCGCATACGCCGGCGGCTACGGCTGGCTCTTCCCCAAGGGGGAGACGGCCAATGTCGGCGTGGGGGTCAATCGGCGCATGGGCGGGCAGCCGCGAGCCGCGCTGGAGCACCTGCTGGCGCGGCTGGGCATCGGGCGCGACGCGGTCGTCGGCCACGTGGCCGGCCCGATCCCGTCTGGCGGGCCGGTGAGCCAGGTCCGTGTGGATCACGTGCTCCTGGTGGGCGACGCCGCCGGCCACACCCACCCCGTCACCGGCGCGGGGGTCTTCGCCGCCGTGGTCGGCGGGACGCTGGCCGGGCAGGCGGCAGTCCGTGCTGTTCAGACAGGCGACGCGGCGGCGCTGGATGAGTACCCGCACGAGTGGGACGCCTTCATGGGCGGGCCGCTGCGCCACGCGCTGGGGAAACGGCGCTGGCTGGATCAGCACTGGAGCGCCGACCCCGTCGCCCTGAGCGCGGCCGTCCGCCGGGCCTGGATCGCGTTCCGGGAGTATGGGCGGCGATAAGAGTCAGGAAGCAAGAGGCAGGACGTATGGCGCACGGAACACGGAACACGCCACACGCAGGCAGCGATGAGCTGGAAAGTGGCAGGAGCATGGAGAACGTACTGGAAAGCCCGGACTACGTGCAGATCAGCACGGCGGCGGCGATGGTGCTGGGGTATCAACCGGCGGTTTTCCGCCGCAATGCCTGCCTGACCGGCCTGAACATGCTGGTCACCTACGCCGACGGTTGTGTGGGACGTTGCGGCTACTGCGGCCTGCACAGCCAGCGGCGGGTGGCAGCGGACAGGCGTACGTTCATCCGCGTCGGCTGGCCGACGCAGGCGGTGGACGATGTGATCCGCCGGCTCAACGCCGATGGCGGCCAGTTGCGCCGCGTCTGCGTCGGTATGATCACCCATCGCCGCGCCTTCGACGATATGAACGCGATCATCCGCCGCTTTCATGAGGAGACTGACCGTCCGATCAGCGCGCTCATCGGCCCGACGATGATCCGCGACCTGGGGCGGCTGGCGGAGATCCAGGCGGCCGGCGCCGACATGGTCGGCATCGCCATTGACGCGGCCACGCCGGAGCTATTCGCCCGCTGGCGAGGGAAGGGGGTCGGCGGCCCCCATCGCTGGGAGCACTACTGGGCCACGGTCGAGGCCGCCGTGCCGGTCTTCGGTCGCTATCGGGTCGGCGTGCATCTGGTCGTCGGCCTGGGAGAGACGGAGCAGGAGATGGTCGCCGCGATCCAGCGCGCCCACGACCTGGGCGCCCACACGCACCTGTTTTCTTTCTTCCCTGAAGCGGGATCGCTGATGGAGCACCATCCGCAGCCCTCCTACGGCACTTACCGCCGGGTGCAACTGGCCCGCTACATCATCAACATGGGCTACGGGCGGATCGAACAGATGGATTTCGACGCCGACGGGCGGATCGTGGACTTCGGCGTGCCCACGGACGAGCTGATCCGCTACGGCGAGCCGTTCATGACCTCCGGCTGCCCCGGTCCCGACGGGCGGGTGGCCTGCAACCGGCCCTTCGGCAACGAGCGAGCCGGCCGCCCGATCCGCAACTACGCCTTCCTGCCCGAACCGGAGGACGTGGAGCTGATCCGCTATCAGTTGCGCGAGCCGTGAGCATGGCCGGGGACGCGGAACGACTCTTCGGATTGCCGTGGGAGGAACTGCAGGGGCGGGCCTGGGCGGCGCGTCGGCAGCATCACGCGGATACCCTCCGGTTCGCCGTGCCGGGGAACAAGCGGTACGACACGGAGGACTACCACAACACGCCCCATCGCTTCGCCAATGTCAGCGTGACCGGGCGGCAGTGCCGCCTGATGTGCGAGCACTGTCGCGGCGAGCTGCTCGACGGGATGATGCCGGCGACGACGCCGGACGAGCTGCTTGCCCTGGGCCGGCGGCTGATCGAGCGCGGCTGCGAGGGGCTGCTGGTCAGCGGCGGGGCGGACGCCGACGGACAGGTGCCGCTGCAACCGTTCCTGCCCGCTCTCGCCCGCCTGAAGGAATGGGGCCTGGCGGTGATCGTCCATACCGGCGTGGTGGAGCGGGAGACGGCGCGGGGGCTGCGGGATGCGGCGGTGGATCAGGTGCTCTTCGACGTGGTGGGCGACGCAGAGACGATCCGCCAGGTGCTGCACCTCGATCTGACGCCGGAGGATTACGGGCGGATGCTCGCCCTGTTGCGGGAGTTCGACCTGCCGATCGCCCCGCACGTGGTCATCGGCCTGCACTTCGGTCAACTGCGCGGGGAGCTGCGGGCGCTGGAGATGGTGCGGCAGGCGGAGCCGGCGGTCGTCGTGCTCGTCGTCCTGCGCCCGCTGCCGCACACGCCGATGGCCGGTCTGGCGGGGGTGGATGCGGAGGCGGTGGGACGGCTGGCCGCCGTGGCCCGTCTGCTCGCCCCGTCCACGCCGCTGACGCTGGGCTGCGCCCGCCCGGCCGGGCTGGATAAGGTCGAGATGGAGCGGCGGGCAGTGCTGGCGGGGGTCAACAGCGTCGCCTATCCCGATCCGGCGACGGTCCGCCTGGCCGGGGAACTGGGGCTGACGGTGGCTTTCCTGGAGCGCTGTTGCACGCTGACCGTCGGCGCGCGCGGGGGAGCGGCGTGAAGCTGGCCTTCTACCCCGGTTGCCTGGTGCTGCAGCGCATGCCCGCATACGAGGCAGCGACGCGGGCGGTGTTGCGGGCGTTGGGGATCGAGCTGGCGCTGGTGCAGCGGGCCGCCTGCTGCGGCGCGCCGGTGGTCGAGTCGTTCAGCGCCGACTGGGTCACCCTGGCGGCCTACAACCTGGCGTTGGTGGAGGCGATGGGCCAGCGCACGGTGGTCACGGTCTGCGGCGGCTGCACGAACACGCTGACCCGCGCCGGGCGCGCCCTGGCGGACCCCCAAGTGCGGGGCGAGGCAAACCGTCGCCTGGCGCCGCTGGGCCTGGCGGTGAGCGGGGCGGTGGAGGTTCGTCATCTGGTGCGGCTGCTGGCGGAGCGGGAGGACGAGCTGCGCAAGTTGATCGTTCACCCGCTCGACCTTCGTGTCGTGATTACCAATCCCTGCCAGGCCATCCGTCCCAGCGAAGTGATGCAGTTCGACGACCCGCAGGAGCCGCAGGCGCTGCGCCGGCTGGTCGAGCTGACCGGCGCGGAGGTGGTGGAGGGCGAGGACGACTGCTGCGGGGCGACGCTGCTGCTGGCCGACACGCGCCTGGCGCTGGCCGCCGGGCGGCGTCGCCTGGAGTCGGCGAGGGCCGCCGACGCACTGCTCCACGCCTGCGGCAACTGCCACCTGCTGCTGCAACGGGGTCAGTCGCTGCTGGCGCGGGACGATCCCGACCTGCGCCGGCGGGCGCTGCTCCTGCCGCAGCTCCTGAGCCTGGCGATGGGTGGGGACACGGATTGCCACGGATGGGACACGGATTGCCACGGGTGAAGATACGGATTCACGATGGGACGACCGGATGAGTGTCTCGGCTGTGGGCTGTGTGTCACTGTCTGCCCGGTGGAGCGGGTGGGGGGGCGGACGATCCTGTCGTCCCTGGCCGATCCCACGGCTGAGATGGGCAATCCGTGGCTGTGCACGTCATGCTGGCGCTGTCAAGAGGCCTGCCCGGTGGGGGTGGACATCCACGGGCTGATGATGGCCCTGCGCCGCGAGCAGCCGGCGCCGGAGGGCTACCGGCGGGCGTTCGAGAATGTGCTGTCCTGCGGCTACGCCCTGCCGCTCGACGCGGCGGTCCACGAGCTGCGCGCGGCCCACGGCCTGGAAGCGGTGGAGATGGTGCGGGCGGAGTGGGTGAGGATGCTTGTGAAGCGTGAAACGTGAAACGTGTTGCGAGTTTCGTGTTCCGTTGCGCATCACGCACCACACGCCACGTTTCCTGTTTGACGCTTCACTCTTCACGCTTCACGCTTCACGTTTCACGCAACACGCAACACTATGCACGAACTCTCCGTCACCCAATCTA
>DAOTYW010000245.1:0-6269 GCA_034434755.1 Anaerolineae bacterium
CCCGCCCGTCCTCCAGCGCCCCCCCGTTCAGCGGGCCGAAGAACGCCCGCGCCCACTCGACGATCAGCGGTTCGACCTCGACCACCTCGACGCGCGCCAGCGGGGAATGTTCCAGCGCCGCCTGGAGGGTGTAGCCCATCCCCAGCCCGCCGATGAGGACGCGCCAGCCGCCCTGTGACCGCGCCGCGTTCCGCACGGACCGCTCGCGCAGTGGCTGCAGACCCAGATGGGCCAACTGTCGCGCCGAGTGGGCGTTGGTGCTGGCCATCAGGAAGCAGCCGTTAGAAATGATCTCATAGACCGGCTGCCCATCCTCCCCGGCCCGTCGCCGCAGCACCACCTCGCCCCGCTCCGTCTCCTGCCGCAGCACCACCTCGCCCCGCTCCGTCTCCTGCCGCGCCAGCCCCTCTGCCCACTGCCCACTAACCACTACCCACTGCCCACTACCCACTACCCACCGCCCACTTACTTCCCCCACACAATCCCCCTCCGTGGCGATAAGGCCATAGTGAACAGGAAGAACGCCGTGCAGACCAGGGCGATCGCCGCGCCGGAGGCCACGCGGACGTAGTACGACAGGTACAAGCCCACGACCCCCGACAGCGCACCGATGAGCGCCGCCACCCCCATCATCGCTGCCAGGCGACGGGTGAGCAAGTAGGCTGCCGCCGCCGGCGTGACCAGCATCGCCACCATCAGCGCCACACCGACCGTTTGTAGCGAGACGATGACGGCCACGGCGATCAGCACCAGCAGCAGGTAGTGCAACGCCGTCGCCGGCAGCCGCAGCGTCGCCGCCAAGACGGGGTCGAACGAGAGGACCAGGAACTCCTTGTTGAACGCCAGCACCGTCAGCAGCACCAGCCCACCGAACACGCCGGTCAGCCACAGATCGCCCGGCGAGACGCCCAGCACATCGCCGAAAAGGAAGTGCGCCAGGTCCACGGCGTAACTGCGCACGGTGGAGATCAGGGCCACGCCGAGCGCGAACATCCCGGCGAAGAGGATGCCGATGGCCGTGTCTTCCTTCACCCGCGCCCGCTTGCCGATCGCCCCGATGCCGATGGCAGTCAGCACGGCGGTGCCCAGCCCCCACCAGAAGATCGGCCCGCGCGCCCCGCCGCTGACCAGGTAGCCGACGGCCATGCCGGGCAGGACGGCGTGGGCCAGCGCGTCGCCGAAGAAGGCCATGCCGCGCAGCACCACGTAGGTGCCGACCACGGCGCAGACGACGCCCACCATCACCGCCGCCAGCAGGCCGCGCACCATGAACGGATAGCTCAGCGGTTCGATGAGCCAGCCCATCACAGGTCCCCCCCGCAGCAGGTATCGCTCAATACCGCCAGCCCGTCACCGGTCTCCACCAGGCGCAGGTGGCCGCCGTAGGCCAGGCGTAACCGTTCCGGGGTGAAGACCTCCCCCGGCTGTCCGATGCCCAGCAAGCGCCGGTTGAGCAGCATCACCCGGTCGAACCGCTCGGCGGCCAGGTTCAGGTCGTGGGTGGCGACCATCACCGTCACCTGGCGGCGACGCAGGTCGTCCAGGATAGCGAAGATGTCCCCCTGGTTCGGCAGGTCGAGCCCGGTCAATGGTTCGTCCATCAGCACCAACTGGGCCTCCTGGGCCAGGGCGCGGGCGATGAACATGCGCTGCTGCTGCCCGCCCGACAGCTCGGCGATCTGTCGCCCGGCCAGCCCGGTCAGGCCGACGACGGTCAGGCATTGGCGGATGCGCTCCCAGTCCTGGCGCTGCGGCCGGCGGAACAGCCCCAACCGTCCCACCCGCCCCATCATCACCACGTCGGCCACGGTGACCGGGAAGCTCCAATCCACCTGGCTGCGCTGCGGCACATAGGCGATGCAGATGTGGCCGCCGGGGCCATGGCCAGCGACTTTCACTGCGCCGGCGGAGGGGGACAGCACGCCGGCGATGGCCTTGAACAGCGTGCTCTTGCCGGCGCCGTTCGGGCCGACCACGGCGACCCGTTCGCCGCCGGACAGCGTGAACGTGACCTCCTCCAGCGCCGGGCGGCCGTCGTAGTGCACGGTCAGCTCCGTCACGGACAGGATCGGCGCCCCTGCCTCGTGCGTCTCCAGTCGAGTGAAATGGATCCCTCGTGCCATCACTCTTCCCCCTGCCCCCTCCCCTCTCCCGTCCGGCGGCAGGCGGCAAGGCGGGCAGCGACACTACGGGCCGAAAATGGGGAACGCCGCCCCCGCCTGCACCGCCGCACCCGCCCACAACTGGGGGAAAAGCCCCCACACGACCGTCCCCACGATGAAGACGATCAACAGAATGACCACGATCGGCTGCTCGACCTGGTGGGGCGTCGCTCCTGCGGGTTGCTCCTCCGCTCCCGACCCGACGGGCTTCGCCGGGCGGGTCATCAACTGGACGAACACGCGCAGCAAGCCCACACACAGCCCGGTCGAGGCCAGCAAGAGGGCCAGCGCCGCGCCGGGGTCGGTGGCGAACAGGAGGCGGTAGACCCCCCAGCGGGGAGCGAAACCGGCCGTCAGCGGAAAGCCAATCAGGGAGAGCCCGCCGATCACCCAGGCCAGAGCGCTCCACGGGGCGCGCCAGCTCAGTCCGGTCAGTTCCCACCCCTGGGTGCGCAGGCCGGCCAGCCCGGCCGCCATCAATGCCAGGCTCCAGGCACGGGCGAACAGCGTCGCTACTCCCAGCCCCAGGCCGGTGTGGCTGGATGCTCCCAGGGCGACCAGCAGCGCTCCCGTGTCCACCATCACGGCATAGCCCATCAGCGTGCCCGCCCCGCGTTGCGCCGTGCCCAACAGCCCGCCCATCACCGCCGTGATCACGCCGAGCGCCGTCAGCGCCGCTGCCCACTGCGGATAGTCGGTCAGCCAGGGATACGCCTGCAGGTAGGTGAGCAGGAGGAACCACACCGCGCCGCCAACGGCGGTGAACAGGAACGCTGCCATCAGCGGTGCCCCGTCGCGCCCGACAGCGGGCACCCATGGGTGGAACGGCACCAGCCCCAGCAACAGTGCGAACGAGAAACCGATCAGCGCCGTGGCCATGTAGAGCAGCCCGCTCTGATCGGGCGTCAGCGTGTACAGCTCTAGCAGCCAGTGCGAGACCAGGAGGCCCGGCAGGGCCAGGACGAAGAAGGTCAGATAGCGCAGCCCACTGCGCACCGGCGCGCGTGGGTCGGCCTGCAACGGGAAGACCGAGAGGGCCACGGCGATCTCCAGGAACAGCGCCGCGTAGACCAGCGGACGGATCAGCAAGGCCCCGCTGAGCAACCCCAGCATCCCCAGCCCGACCGGCGCGAACAGCGTCTGCGGCTCCAACTGCCAGGCCAGCAGGAAGAACCCCGCGCCGACCAGGAACAGGAAGCCCATCGCCATCCGCGTCGAAGGCCCCAGCACCAGCGCCCGCCCCAACAAGGATGTCTCACCGCCGAGGACGAAGGTCTGTCCCAGAAATGTGACCGGTTCGCCGAAGGGGAGCAGCACCAGCATCAGCCCCAGAGCCAGGGAGACGCCAGCCACTAGGAGGGTCGCGGCGGCCCGCCAGGCGCGCAGCGTGTAGCTCACTACCGCCACCACCATCGGCAGAGCGATGAACAGGATCGGCCCGCTCACGGACGCTCCTCCCCGGCAGCCGCGTGGGTCACCGCCATAAAAGTCACCGCCAGTGTGATCAGGAAGCCGGTCGCCCCCAGCAGCCCCACCACGACCAGGCTGGGCTCCAGCGCGCCGAAGAACAGCTCGAAGCCGGCCAGGAAGATCAGCAGCCCCAACCCGACGCGCAGGGGCTCCTCCGACATGCCGGCCAGGAACAGCCCGCCCACCACTAGCAGGTAGCAGGCCAAGTTGATGTCGCCGGGGACCTGGCGGAGGGGAAACGTCAATGAGCCGGCGTAGGCGATGACCAGCACGGCCAACACGACCAGCAGGCGCAGCGGGACATCGGCAGCCAGGAAAGGGCGCCAGCCCTGGCGCGGTTCCACCAGCGACTTCTTCCCCCTCCCGCCCTGCTCGTCCAGGTAGCGACCGGTGACGTAGAAAGTCAGGCAGATCAGCCAGCCGATGAGCGCTTTGATCAGGGCCACTTCGGGACGGATGACCCGCGTGTTCAGCAGGCCGACGAGGAGATACAGGACGACCATGCCCAAAACCTGCGTCTGCCAGGCCCGGCTGATCATCAGGACACTCAGGACAATGAACAGCCCGACGATGGCCGGCATGGCTGCCAGGAAGGAGACGCGGTCAATGAACTGCAGGATTGTGCTCATCAGCGCCCCACGATGATGAGCATGACGAGCATGAAGATCGCCAACGCCCACAGGATCGCGCCGGGGCCCTCCACTACGTCCGCCACCGCGCCCAGGAATGCGCTCGACCGTCCCAGGCTGTTCAGCAGCAACTGGCTGGCCCATTCCATCCGCAGCAGATCGTGCAGTAAACCCAACACCGCTTCCACCCGCCGCCGGAGACGCCGCTCCCACCTGGCGAAAGCGCCCCCGATCGCGCTGCCGACGCCCCACAGCAGCCAGCCGGACAGTCCTGGCCGGGTCAGCAGGCGCGGCAGGGCGAGGGCCGACACGTCGGCGGCCAGCCAGCGCGGCAAGAAGCCGACGAAGAGCAGCAACAGGACCGCTGACGCCAGCCCGGCGCTCCTCGCTGCCGTCGCAAGCGGCCCGGCCGGTTCGTCCGGCGCGGCGGGACGCAACACGCGCCGGACCATTGCCGTCGTCAACAGGGCCTGGCCGACCAGGAAGCCGACTACCCGCGCCGCCGTCGGGGCAGCAACGAGCGAAGCGACGAGGGCTGAGCTCGCGGCCCATCCGCCCGTCAGCGGCGCGCCAAGGAGGGCCAGTCCGCCCAGGCCGGCGGCGACCGACCACCACGGCGCGCTCCTCTCGACGCCGCGATGGAGGTGCAGCAGCGTCGTGCCGGCCGCCCAGGCCGCGCCGCCGACCGCCAGCACGGACGCGGTCGCCTCCGCGTGCAGGCTGGCCCACAACAGTCCGCCCAACGCGGCCAGGCTGCCCCAAGGCCATCCACCACCGGCCCCGCTGCGCGTCCAGGCCAACGCCCCGCCGCCGATGAACGTGACGACGGCCAACACCTCCATCCAGGCCGCCGTGGCGAACAGGTCGCTGTCCCGCCCAGCCAGTTGGGCCAGCAGGCCCAGCCCCAACAGCGGACCCAGCAGCAGCGGCGCCGCCCCCGGCAGTTCCCAACCCTCCTCCCCTGGCAGGGCCAGGTGGAACGGGTAGACGCCCAACCGGAGCAGCGCGGCGATCATCAGCAGCACGCCGCCCGCCCCGCCGACGTCCAGGAAACGCCAGGAGACACCCACCCCACGCCCCTCGGCCAGCAGCGCGCCGGCCCACAGCGCCATCGTCGCCAGCCCGCCGAGACCCACGCCCAGAGCGATCCGTCGCGCCGGCAGGCCGACGGCCAGCGCCCCCACTCCCCAGGCCAGATCGAAGCCGGCCCAGGCGATTAGCGCCATCAGTAGGTTGTCGCTCCACAGCCCGGCCAACCCGGCGGCCAGCATCCCCAACCCGGCGATCCCCAGGAGGGCGCGCGGCTGGGGGACGCGACTCAGTTGGACCAACGCGCTGGCCGCCGTGGCCAGAGAGAACGCCAGGGCTAGCGCCCACATCCCCGGCCAGGCCCGCAGCGCCGGCGACGCGCCGAAGAAGGCCGACGGTTGCCAGCGGGAGACGATCACCACCCGCGCCGCCTCCAGCGGGACGAACAACACGCCCAGAAATGACAACAGCGCCGCCGTCGGCACGACGAAGCGGCGGTAGGGCTGAAGCAGGGGAATACGCGCCACTGCAAGGAGCATCACCAGGCCGACCAGCGGCGCGATTATGGATAGCATGGGCGCAAAGGACATAGAACCTCACTGCCGGAGGACGCCCGGCAGGTGGTATTCTAGCACAGAACAGTATTCTGTCCAGTAAACCTCACCCCACCACCTGCCCCCCCTCTCCCGCCCGTCGGGAGAGGGGCGGGGGTAGGGGATGGGGTGAGGACGAATGACAGCCAGTGCCGCGGACGGCAGGCGGTTACCGATCAACACGATAGCGGGAGACTATCGGAGGATAGAGTGACGTATCTACACCCCCTACCCTCCCGCAGGTTAGAAAGTGGCTGGCGAGAGGGCAAGCAGCTCATGGCGGCGCACTCCAGTGCGGAGATTGCGCCCGAACCTGCGGGAGGGTGAGATGAGCAGTTACGCCCCAGAATTGAAATGCACCCCGACAAATCCGAAACTTCCGCCCA
>DAOTYW010000246.1:0-3795 GCA_034434755.1 Anaerolineae bacterium
CGGGCGGAAGCCGCAAAGCGGCGATTTCCGGGGCAAGCCGGGCCTTAAGTTGTGAACGATGACCCTCCCGCAGGTTTGGGCGCAATTTGCAACCCGAATCGCGCTTCCATGGCCACTCCGATTCGTTGCCCGGTCGCTTCCGAACCTGCGGGAGGGTAAGCTGAGCGGTTACAAGACGATCAAACCTCGGGCAGGCGCAGCAATCCCTTCTCGACCAGCCAGCGGCCGTTGATGGCGCGGACAAGGGCCAGAGCAGTCAGGCCCCGATGATCGGTCGGGCTGTAACTGATCGGCGGCAAAAGGCCACCCGTCCAATCGCGGAGGCCTTCCAGCGCAGTAATGAAGCCATCGCGCGTCAGCTCAGGCCCGGCGCGACGCAGCCCTTCGACGACCATCTGCGCCGCCGCGTAGCCAATGCGACTGTGCGTGCCAGGGGTCTCGTCGGCGTACTTCTGGGCCATCAACTTGCGGTAGAGCCGCTCGCCGCGATGGTCGCGCGGGCCGGCCGGGTAGCTGGCCGCCCACATCCCTTGCACCGCCTGCGCACCGGCCAGTCGGAACAGGTCGGGCCCGGAGACGACATAGCTACCCAACCAGGCAGGGCGGAAACCAACCCCGTGCGCCGCCCGCAGCAGGTCCGCCGCCGGCTTGGGGTAGGTATAGAGCAAGACCAGATCGGGCTCGTGAGCGGCCAGGGCAGCCACCCAGTCGCCTGGCCGGGCCTCGCCGAGCGCATGGCGCAGCACAGTCACCGGCGACTGCCCGCTGCGCCCCAGTTCCTCGATGAACGCCGTCGCCCCCTCCTGTCCAAACCGGTCGTCCACGGCAAACACGGCCACGCGGCGCGGGCGCAGCTCGCTCAGCGCCCAGCGAGCCAGCAGCCGACCCTCTACCTGATAAGAGGGCTGGAGGGCAAAGTAGGTGCGTTTGAGCGGCATGGACCAGACAGAAAGCCCGCTGTGCGGAGAGACAACCGGCACCTGCGCGGCCAGCAGGTCATCCAGCACGGCCAGGTTGGTCGGCGTGCCCAGCGGACTGACGATGGCGAAGACCTGATCCTGCTCAATCAGCTTGTGGACCGCCAGGCGGGTGCGGTCGGGATCGAAACGGTCATCCTCGACGATCAGCTCGATCCGCCGCCCGTGCACGCCGCCCCAGCGGTTGACATGCTCATAGTACGCCGAGTAACCGCGCAACGCCGCCATCCCGGTAAAGGCGTTGGGGCCGGAGAGGTCGGCGAACGTGCCCAGGCGGATCGTCCCATCTGTCACGCCCGGAGCGGTGGCACGCAGGGCAGGACGGGCGATACAGAAGCCGGGCACTTCCAGGCGCGGCACGATGGCCAGCCGTTCGGCTTCCTGCCGCAGCCAGTTGCGGAAGTCGGGGTGGGCGATGCGCGTCAGTGCTTCCAGGCGGTCACGAACACTGCGGCCCTTCAGCTCGGCAACGCCATACTCGGTGACGACCGTATCCACGTCCTGGCTGGGGATGGTCACTTCGGCCCCCTCGGCCAGCATCGGCACGATGGTCGAGACCGTGCCGCCGCGGGCAGTCGAGCGCAGCGCGATGATCCCGCGCCCGCCGGGGGACATCTGCGCGCCACGGTGGGTATCGAGCTGACCGCCCGTGCCGCTGTAGTGTCGCGGCCCAATGCTCTGGGAACAAACCTGGCCGTAGAGGTCCACCTGGAGGGCCGTGTTGACGCTGACCATCCTGACATTGCGGGCGATGACGGAGGGATCGTTGGTCACTTTGCCCTGCTGGAACTCCACCCCCAGGTTGCGATCCAGGAAGTCGTACAGCTTGCGCGTGCCGAGGGCGAACGCGCCGACCATCTTGCCCCGCCAGAGCGTCTTCTGGCGGCCGGTGACCACCCCGGCCTCGTACAGGTCCACCATCCCGTCAATGAACATCTCGGTATGGATGCCCAGGTCGCGCCGTTCCATCAAGAAAGCGGTGATCGCGTTGGGGATGCCGCCGATGCCGAGCTGGAGCGTGGCGCCGTCCTCGATCAGTTCGGCGATGTAGCCGCCGATGGCCCGTTCCCAATCCGTCGGCGCCGCAGCGGGCAGTTCGAAGACCGGCACGTGGTTCTCGACGATGTAATCTACCTCGGAAATGTGGACGTGCGTGTCGCCCAACGTCCAGGGCAGGTTCTCGTTGACTTCCAGCACCACCAGGTCAGCCGCCTCCATCAGCGTTTTCTCGATCACCAGGCTGGTTGAGAGGGACATGAACCCACGGTGGTCAGGCGGCGTGGCAGTGCCCCAGAAGATATCCACGTGATTGCCCGCCGCTTCCAGCTTGGAACGGGCAGCGGCGTGGAGGTTATTGGGGATGTAGGAGATGCGGCCCTGCGGGTGAACCTCGCGATCGGGCGCGCCGTAGAACCAGTTCTCGACGAAGAAGTGACCGGCCATCTCCGGCCGGAGGACGAAGTCGTAGAGGCGCAGCGGCAGGCAGACCCACACCGTCACGTCCTCCAGGCGATCCTTGTGACGGCCCAGTTCGCTGAGCAACCCGACCGGTTCGGAGGCCGCCATGGCGGTGCCGATGACGTGGTGAGACTGCACCAGCGAGACGGCGTCGGGGATGGATAGGAGCTTTTGCTTGTATGATTCTGAGAGCCTCGTCACACGATTCATGTCCCGCACAACCCCCACTGCACGCAGGCCGCCCCCCAGGCGTAGCCGATGCCGGCAGCGACGATGACCATCAGGTCGCCGTCCTTCAACCGTCCCTGTTTCAGCCCCTCGACGATGGAGATCATGGCGTCCTGTTCTCCCGTGTGGCCGTAATCCGAGAGGTAGACAGATTGCTCCTCGGACAGGCCCAGCCGTTCCAGCATCTCCAGGTGGGCTGAACGCTTCATGTGCAGCACGTTGAGGTAGCCGATGTCCTGCCGCCCATAGCCGCTCTTGCGCAGCGCCTCGTCAATACAGTGCAGCCAGTTATCCATCGAGACGGCGTTGAGCCGGTTCTTCATCGCTTCCGGTTCGACCAGGTCGAGATAGAACAACCGTTGGGCCACGGCCTCGTCGGTGGGAAAGCGTTTGGTGCCGCTGGCCGGCACGATCACGTGCTCGCTCATATAGCCATCGGCGATCAGGTGGGTGCCCAGGACGTGATTGCGCGGCCAGCCTCGTCGCAGCAGCATCGCCCCCGCCCCGGCGGCCAGGTTGAACAGGAAAGTGGTACGATGGTTGGTGAAGTCAATCAGATCGCCATTGCGGTAGCCGCCGGCGATCAGGACCGTGTTGACCGCCGGGTCGGCAGCCATCAGCCCTTTGGCCACCGTCAACGCAGCGATGGTCCCACCACAGCGCATGTGCATGTCGAATGCCCAGGCCCGCGTGGCGCCGATCTCGTAGGCCAGCTTGATCCCCGCCGTCCAAAGCAGGTACTCCTTCCACTCCTCGGTGGTACAGAGCACCACGTCAATCTCCTCGGCGGGGATGTCGCAGCGGGAGAGGCAGTCCTGCGCGGCCCAGATCGCCATCTGGTTGGTGTGGTCGTCCGGGCCGGGCATGTGCTTCTGGGCGATCCCGAACTTTTCGCGGATCACCCACTCCTCGATACCGCTGCGCCTGGCGATGTCGGCGGCGGTCAGCACAGGCTGGGGCACGTAAACGCCGACACTGACGATGCCCATGGATAGATCGTGGCCCATCACTCCTCCGGCAGAGACTCGCGACGGTCACCCGTGAGGTCCACGTAGCGCGCGATGAACGCCAGCGCTTCCTCCACGCGGGTGAAACGGGTTTCGTCATCGCTCTGCACGTGGCGAATGACACC
>DAOTYW010000247.1:0-9797 GCA_034434755.1 Anaerolineae bacterium
TTCATGGTCGGCAGCCAGTTCCACCCGGAATTCCGCTCCCGTCCTACGCGCCCGCACCCCCTGTTCCGGGCCTTCGTCGCCGCGGCGGCGGAGTACTGGCGGGGCCGCGCCTCGGAGGGATGAATGACTCGCTTCCAACTCGTCTCCGACTTCCGTCCCACCGGCGATCAGCCGGAGGCCATCGCGCAACTGGTCGAGGGCATCCAGAAAGGCTACCCACACCAGACCCTGCTCGGCGCGACCGGCACGGGCAAGACCTACGTCGTCTCCCAGGTCATCGAGCGCGTGCAGAAGCCCACGCTCGTCCTGGCCCACAATAAGACGCTTGCTGCCCAGCTCTACGCCGAGTTCCGCGAGTTCTTTCCCCACAATGCGGTCGAGTACTTCGTTTCCTACTACGACTACTACCAGCCGGAGGCCTACCTGCCGCGCTACGATCTCTACATCGAGAAGGACGCCGACATCAACGAGGAGATCACCCGCCTGCGCCTGGCCGCCACGGCCGCGCTGTTCTCGCGGCGGGATGTGATCATCGTCGCTTCCGTCTCCTGCATCTACTCGATGGGCGACCCCCAGGAGTGGGGTCGGGTGATGATCCGGCTAGCCCGTGGCGAGAAACATCGCCGCGAAGGACTGCTCCGCCACCTGGTGAGCATCTACTACGAACGCAACGACGTGGCCTTGGAGCGTGGGCGCTTCCGCGTCCGCGGCGACACGCTGGAGATCTACCCCGCCTACGGCGAGACCGCCTACCGCGTCAGCCTGTGGGGCGACGAGATCGAGCGCATCACCGAGGTCCAGCCGCTCACCGGCGAGGTGCTGGCCGAGCTGGACGAGGTGCAGATCTTCCCGGCCAAACACTTCGTCACGCCGGGGGAGAAGCTCCAGCAGGGCCTGGCCGATATCGAGGCCGAACTGCAGCAGCGGTTAGCGGAACTGAAGGCGCAGGACCGTCTCCTGGAAGCGCAGCGGCTGGAGCAGCGCACCCGCTATGACCTGGAGATGATCCGCGAGATCGGCTACTGCGCCGGCATCGAGAACTACTCCCGTCACCTGGAGCAGCGCCCACCCGGTTCGCCTCCCTGGACGCTGATGGACTACTTCCCGCCCGACTACCTGCTGGTCGTGGACGAGTCGCACATGACCATCCCCCAGGTGCGCGGGATGTTCAACGGCGACCGCAGCCGCAAAGAGGTATTGGTCGAGTACGGCTTCCGCCTGCCCTCCGCCCTGGATAACCGTCCGCTCACCTTCCAGGAGTTCGAGGAGCGGGTCCATCAGGTGATCTACACATCCGCCACGCCCGGCCCCTATGAGCTGAAGAAGAGCCAGCAGGTGGTGCAGCAGATCATCCGCCCCACCGGTGTGGTGGACCCGGCGATCATCGTCCGCCCGGCGCAGGGGCAGGTGGACGACCTGGTGGCGCGCATCCGCGAGCGGGTGGGGCGCGGCGAGCGCGTGCTGGTGACGACGATGACCAAGCGCATGGCCGAGGACCTGGCCGACTACCTGCGCGAACTGGGTATCAAGGTGCACTACCTCCATAGCGAAGTGCAGACGATTGAACGGGTGGAGATCCTGCGCGACCTGCGGCTGGGCGTCTACGACGTGGTGGTGGGGATCAATCTGCTCCGCGAGGGGTTGGACCTGCCGGAGGTCAGCCTGGTGGCGATCCTGGACGCGGACAAGGAGGGTTTTCTGCGTTCCGACATCGCTCTCATCCAGACCATCGGCCGGGCGGCCCGCCACGTCAACGGAACGGCGATCATGTACGCCGACCGGGTCACCGATTCGATGCGGCGGGCGATTGACGAGACCGAGCGCCGCCGCCAGGTGCAGATGCGCTACAACGAGGAGCACGGCATCGTCCCGGCCAGCATCGTCAAGCAGGTGCGCGACCTGACCGACCGGGTGCGCAGCCAGACGGTCGCTGCCGAAGAAGCCGGCCTGCCGCCGGCCCGCCTGCCCAAGGACGAACTGGAGCGGCTGATCCGCGAGCTGGAGAAACAGATGAAACGGGCGGCGGAGGAGCTGGAGTTCGAGCAGGCCGCGCTCCTGCGCGACCAGATCTACGAGTTGCGCGCAGCGCTGGTCGAGAAGGACGACGCGCCTGCCTGGGAGCGCGAGCGCCGCATGGCCCGTCTGGGGGTCGAACAGTAGGGACACTGTTTGCCCCTGCCGGGGGGGCGACCACGTCCCGGTGTGTGGGAGGTGTGCGACATGCAAATCACCCACGTGGAAGTCGTGCCGGCCGAACTGACGCTGCGCTTGCCGTACCGCACGGCCCGCCATCCGCAGGTGGAGCGGGTGACGGTGGTCTTCGTGCGCGTCGAGACGCGCACGGGTGTGACGGCCTGGGGCTGCGCGGCCTTCGATCCGCTGCTCACCGGCGAGACGATGGAGGGGGTGTTGCGGGCCTGCGCCGCCTGCGCCGACCGCGCTCGCGATCTGAACCCACTGAACATCGAGCACGCCCTGGACGAGCTGGCCCTGCTCACTCAGGGGTCGCCATCGGCGCAGTGCGCCTTCGACCTGGCTTTCCACGACCTGCTGGGATTGGCCGCCGGGCTGCCCCTCTACCGCCTGCTGGGCGGCTACCGTCACCAGATCCCCACCTCGGCGACGATCAGTATCGCCCCGCTGCGGGAGACGGTCGAGCTGGCCCACGGTCGCGCCCGCCAGGGCTTCCGCATCTTCAAGGTCAAGGGCGGCCTGGACCCGGAGGAGGACGTCCGGCGGGTGCGGGCGATCCACGAGGCGTTGCCCGGCTTTCCCCTGCGCCTGGACGCCGACCAGGGCTACACGGTGCGCCAGGCGCTGGACGTGGCCCGCGCGCTGGAGGGGATACTGGAGATGCTGGAGCAGCCCACGCCCGCTGCCGACCTGGAGGCTCTGGTCGAAGTGACTCGTCACAGCCCCGTGCCGATCCTGGCCGACGAGAGCGTGATCGGTCCGGCCTCTGCCCTGGAGGTGGTCTCCCGTCGCGCGGCGAATGGGTTGAGTATCAAGCTGGCCACCTGCGGCGGGCTGCGCTGCGCGCGGCAGGTGGATGCCGTCGCCCGCGCGGCGCGCATGGCGACGATGGTCAGTTGCGTCAACGAGCCGGCGCTGCTGACCGCCGCCGGGCTGAGCTTCGCCCTCAGCAGCCCCAACGTTGGCTACGGCGACCTGGATGGCCACCTCGACCTGATCGGCGACCCATCCCGCCCGGCCTTCATTCTGAAGGACGGCTGTCTCACGGCCACCGATGTGCCTGGGTTGGGTTGCACGGTGGAATGGTAGGGGTGGGGCGACCCCTGCAGGGACGGGCCGCGGCCTGCCATGAACGATTAGCGCCGGTCGCCTGCCTGCGCTCGGGGCCGGCGCTGCTGCTCCGCCAGCATCTCGCGGAACAGCTCGGCCTGGTCCACCGCGTCCTGCAGGGCGTGATGGGTGAGCTGACGACAGCCCAGGTAGCGGGCCGAGACGTGGCGCATGGAGGTCTTCGCCCACTCCGTTCCGCTGAGGCCCATGTAGAACGCCTTCAGGTCGAGCGCCGTATGGCCGAAGGGGTTGCGCCCCAGGTAGCGGTGGAAGTAGTCATTGACGAACATCCAATCGAAGGGCGCGTTGAAGGCGACGAAGATCGGCTGCTGGCCCGGCGGCACTTCCGCCGCCAGCCAGCTCTCGAAGCGGGCCATCGCCTCGGCGGGCGGCAGTCCGTGGCGAGCCAGCTCCTCCAGCGATAGCCCGCTGATCGCCAGCGCGTCGGCTGTGGCCTCCATGTTTACCGGCTGGACCTCGACATAGAACTGGTGGTCGAGGTCGGCCACCAAGCAGGCGCCGATCGTCAGCAGCGAGTAGCGGCTCGGATAGGGGCCGGCGGTCTCGACGTCCACCGAGACGTAGGCCTCGGTCAGGGCGATGGTGGTCCGTTCTGTCTGGCTCATGGTTTCTGTGCTTCCCACTCGGCCATGAGGGCGCGATTCTCCGGCACCCGTTCCAGGAACGAACGGCGCAGGGCGGGGTCCACGATCCCCTCGGCCCGTTCGCGCAGGCGCTGGCAGGCTTCTGTCAGGATCTGGCGGGCGGCCTCCTCATCGCCGCCGGCCCGCATCACGCGGATCGCCGTCTGGTAGAGCTGGAAGGGGTACTCGATGTGGGTCAGGCCGCTGGCGCGCACGTATGCCAGCACCTCTTCGATGTAGGCCCGCGCGGTGTCGGTATCGCCCTGTTCCAGGGCGACGGAGGCCAATCCGGCGACGTTCTCCATGCTGGCGGCCCGCTGCTCCAGTTCGCGGCGACGGGAGAGGGCGGCCTGGTGCAGTGCCTGCGCCTTGTCGAGTTCGCCCATGTGCTGCATAGCGCGGGCCAGGTACGTCAGCGCGTACACCTCATCGCGGCGCGCGCCGATGTCGCGCAGGAGGATGACTGCCTTCTCCAGCGCGTCGCGGGCGGCGGGAAGTTGTCCGAGCGCCAGTCGGGCGTTGCCCAGGTCGGCCAGAGCGACCCCCTCGCCACGCCGGTCGTTGATGTGGCGCCGAATGTCCAGCGCCTCCTCGTAGCGCGCCAGCGCGGCTTCGTACTCCCCGCAGGTCAGGAAGACGCTGCCCAGCCCGCTCAGGCTCCAGGCCTCGCCGCGTCTGTCGCCGACCAGGCGGAAGATATCCAGGGCTTGCTGGTGATGATCGAAGGCCCTGGTGACATCGCCCAGGTCGAAGAACACGTTGCCCAACTGACTGAGGCTGATCGCCTCGCCGCGCCGGTCGCCGATGGCGCGGTGGATGTCGAGCGCCTGTTGGTAGCAGGCGCGGGCGGCGTCGTGCTCGCCGCGCGAACGGTGGACGATGCCCATCGTCGTCAGACTGGTCGCCTCGCGCGGGGCGTCGTTGGCGGCGCGGGAAGCGAGCAGCGCAGCCTGCGCCGCCTCCAGCGCCGTGGCGAAGCGCCCCTGTCGCCAGGCGGCACTGGCGACCCGATGCAGGCTCTCCGCCTCGGCGTGCCGATCGTGCGCGCGGCGTGCTGCTTCCAGGCCGGCCTCAGCCGCCGCGTGGGACGAAGGGTAGTCCCCCTGGCTCTCGTGCCAGTAGGCCAGTTGATTGTAGACCGTCGCTAGCTGGCCGTCATCCTGTAGCAGACGGGCCAGTTGCAGGGCGTCCTCCAGGTCGGCCCGCTGTTGCGAACGGCTGCCCATCAAACCGCAGATCCGCTCCCGCTCCAGCAGCAGGGGCAACCGTTCGGCAGGAGCGGTCGTCATGGCCAGCGCCTTGGTCAAGAGGACGCGGGCTTCCGCGTTGGCGTAGCCCCTGGCGGCCTGCAGCCCGGCCTGCGTGAAGTAGAAACGCTGTTTCTCCTGGTCGTCCGTCTGTTCGTAGTGGTAAGCCAGCAGGGCGAAAGGCGGCTCGGCGTCCTCCAGGGCATGCTCCTCGTACCAGCGGGCGACGGCGGCGTGCCACTGGGCGCGGGTGCCTTTCAGCAGGCTGTTGTGAACCGTGTCGTGGATGAGGATGTGGTGGAACGCATACTCGCCGTCGGGCGACCCATCGCTGCGCTCGATCAGCGCCGCCTCTTCCAACGTCCGCAGGCAGCGGTCGAGACGCTGGCGTGGCAGGCCGGTCGTTTCGGCGACATCCGCCAGCAACCGATAGGGGAAGCGCCGTCCGATGCAGGCGGCCACCTGCAGCGCGCGCTTGGATTCCCCGTCGAGCCGGTCAATACGCGCCTGGAGGATACCCTGGATGGTGTCGGGGATGGCGACCTCGCGCCAGGCGGGGGCGAGGTACCAATGCGTGTCATCCTGAGGCACCAACAGCCCCTGGTCGATCAGCGAGCGCACGATTTCCTCGATGAACAACGGGTTCCCCTCGGCCCGTGCCAGGATCAGTTGCATCGCCGTTTCGGGGACGTGTTCGCTGCCGATCAGGTGAGCGACCATCTGTTCAGCGGCGGCGGCGTCGAGGGGACGCAGCCACAGTTCGGTGTAGATCGCCCCGTGTGCCTGACCGGCCGCCTCGCGCAGCCGCCACGCCGGACGGTTGGGCTCCGGTCGGTAGACGCCGATGATGAGCAGCGCTTCCTGCTCCGTCAGCGGGAAGATCTGTTCCAACGCCTCGATGGAGGTGGGGTCGGCCCATTGCAGGTCTTCGAAGATCAGCACCGTGGGGCCCTGGGCGACCAGCGCGGCCAGCCACTGACGCAGCGCGCGCATGGTCTGCCACTTGAGGCTCTCGCCGTCCAGCCGGTTCATCCGTTCCGCAGTCTCGGCAGGGATCGGCAGGCCCAGGATGCGGGCCAGGTAGGCGTAGGTCTCGTCGGCCTGGCCCGGCATCCGCTCGTTCAGCGACGTCCGCAGCGCCGCGGCGACCTGTGGGATACTGTCCTGGCCGCCGACGCCGATAGCTTGCCACAGCAGGGTGCGGAAGCAGCCGTAGCGGACGGCTTCGCCGGTTTCCAGAGCGTGGCCCTCCAGGCAGTTCAGCCGGGACGTCTGGGCGTCGGCCAGCGCGCAGGCCTCGCGCAGCAGCCGCGACTTGCCGATGCCTGTCTCGCCGATCACGGAGAGGATGCCGCCCCGGCCATTCTGCAGGTCCTCCAGCGCCTGCCGCAGCCGGGCGATCTCGGTGTCTCGTCCCACCAGGGGCGAGTGCAGGCGGCCCGTCCGCCGCAGGTGGATCGTGTCGGGCCGGTCGCGCAGCAGTTCGTAGGCCTGCACCTCGCCGGTATATCCGTGCAGGCGGGGTAGGACGACCGGGCGGAAGGCGAAGGTGTGACCCATCAGGCGGGCGATTTCTTCACTGACCAGGATCTGCCCGGGGGCGCTGACCTCCTCCAGCCGCGCGGCCAGGTTCACCGCGGTGCCGATGACCGTGTACTCCCGTCGTCCCTGCCCGCCCACGCCGGCGGCGACGACCTGCCCGCAGGCGATCCCCAGGTGCAGGGAGATCGGGGGCGAATCGGCGGCCGACGCCATCTGTTCCATGGCCTCCCACATCGCCAGGCCGGCGCGCAGCGCCCGTTCGGGGTCGTCCTCGTGGGCCGTCGGCGCGCCGAAGACGGCCATCAGCCCGTCGCCGGTGTACTTGTCCACCCGCCCGCCGTGTTGCACGACGGTGTTGGTCATCTCATCGAGACAGCGGTTGACCAGCTTCGTCGCCTCTTCCGGGTCGAGCTTCTCGGACAGACGAGTGAAGCCGGCGATGTCGGCGAACATGACCACGACGAAGCGCCGCTCGCCCTCCAGGGTGGATTGCAGCGAAGCGAGCGAGGCCTGAGAGAGGTCGGCCCCGCAGTGGCCGCAGAAGGAGAAGCCGGGGGGGTTGACCAGCCCGCAGTAGGGGCACAGCGGCGACAGGGTGGCCCCGCAGTGGCCGCAGAAAGAAAACCCCGCCGGGTTCTCCTTGCCGCAGGATGAACAGCGCATGGCGTCTCTCTCTCTGTTCGTAACTGCCGACCCTCCCGCCGGTTCGGAAGTGACCGAGCGACGAATCGGAGTGGCCCTGGAAGCGCGATTTGGGCTACCCATTGCGCCCAAACCTGCGGGAGGGCGAGCAGTTGTGTCGGTATCTCCGGGCACGGACAGTATAACGCAGTGTGGGGTGGAAGTCAATCTTGCCGGATGCCTGCCGCCGGGGTATAATCAGGTATGCGCTCTTTGTCCGACGCCCAGCGTGCCCTGGCCGACCGTCCGATCGCTGGTCGGGTCTTCCTGGAAGGCCCGGCCGGCAGCGGCAAGACGACCGCCGGCGTCGCCCGGTTGCTGAGCCTGCTGCGCGCCGGCGTTCCGGCCCGTTCCATCCTCGTCCTCGCTCCTCAACGCACCCTGACCGCGCCGTACGTCGAGGCCCTCCGCCGCCCGACTGTCGAGGCTGGCGGGCAGGTAACCGTATCCACCGTCGGCGGTCTGGCTCAGCGGATGGTGGACCTGTTCTGGCCGCTAGTCGCCGTGCCGGCCGGCTTCGCCCATCCCGACCGCTCGCCCACCTTCCTCACCCTGGAGACCGCCCAGTACGTCATGGCCCGCATCGTCCGCCCGCTGCTCGACCAGGGCGCCTTCGAGTCGGTGGTCATTGACCGCAACCGTCTCTATAGCCAGATCTTGGACAACCTGAACAAGTCCGCCGTGGTCAGTTTCCCACACACGGAAATCGGCCAACGGCTCATCGCGGCCTGGGCTGGCGAGCCGGGCCAACGGCGCATCTACGAAGAGGCACAGGACTGCGCCGCCCGTTTCCGTCAATACTGCCTGGAGCATAACCTGCTCGACTTCTCATTGCAGATGGAGCTGTTCGTCCATCACCTGTGGCCCCTCCCGCTCTGCCGCGACTATCTGCTGGAGACCTATGCTCATCTGATCGTGGACAACGTCGAGGAGGACACGCCGGTGGCGCACGATCTATTGCGTGACTGGCTGCCGCGTTGTCGCTCGGCGCTGCTGATCTGTGACCATGACGCCGGCTATCGGCGCTTCCTGGGCGCCGACCCCGACAGCGCCGCTGCTCTGCGCGGATGGTGTGACGAGTCGGTCACCTTTGCGGAGTCGTTCGTCGTCTCGCCGCCGCTGCACGACTTTGCCCTCCAGTTGGGGCGTAGCCTGCAGCGGCTGAAGCCGACGCCTGGCGCGGAGGCGCGCGCAGCGCTGGTCTACGCCGATCATCGCTACCATCCACAGATGCTCGACTGGGTCGCCGACGAGATCGCTGCCCTGGTCCACGGGCAGATCGTGCCGGCGGGCGAGATTGCTGTCCTGGCCCCCTTCCTCTCCGATTCGCTGCGCTTTTCCCTGACGGACCGGCTGGCGCGGCGTTCCGTACCGACCCGGTCGCATCGCCCGTCGCGGGCGCTACGTGATGAACCGGCGGCCCGCTGCCTGCTGACTCTGGCGATGCTGGCCCATCCGCAGTGGCGGCTCTGCCCCCCCCACAGCGACGTAGCCCTCGCCCTGATGCAGGCGATCGCCGGGCTCGATCGGGTGCGAGCGCACCTGCTGGCCGAGATCGCCTACCGTCCGCGCGAGGGCCGACCTGTCCTGACCTCATTCGGCCTGCTCGTTCCGGAGATGAAGGAGCGGATCACCGTCCCGCTGGGCGAGCGATACGAGCAGTTACGCCTCTGGCTGGCGGACTATGCCGATCGTTCGGCGCCGCCGGACGGCCCGCTCGACCACTTCCTCGGCCGGCTGTTCGGCGAACTGCTGGCCCGGCCGGGCTATGGCTTCCACGGCAGCTACGACGGAGGCCAGGTAGCGGCGAACCTGATCGAGTCGGTGCAGAAGTTCCGCTGGACGGTGGGCGGGGATGGGGCGACCCGTGCGTTGGGCCAGGAGTACGTCGAGATGGTGCAAGACGGGGTGGTGGCTGCCCAGTACGTCCGCAGTTGGCGGCTGCAACCGCGTGATGCGGTGCTGCTGGCCCCGGCCCACACGTTCCTGATGGGCAACCGTTCGGTTGATGTGCAGTTCTGGCTCGATGTGGGTGGTGCCGGCTGGTGGGAGCGGCTCTACCAGCCACTCACACAGCCCTACGTGCTCAGTCGGCGCTGGCCGCCGGATGCTCTGTGGACCGACGCGGACGAGGTGGAGGCTCGTCAGGACGCGCTCTATCGGCTGGTGTTGGGACTGCTGCGCCGCTGTCGGCGGCGGGTCTATCTGGGTCTCAGTGAGTTGAGCGAGCAGGGCAACGAACAGCGCGGCCCGCTGCTGCAGGCCATCCAGCGCGTCCTGCGTCACCTGCCCGCCGCTCGCTGATCGCCTATCGCGGATCGTTAATCGCCGATCGCGAGTTGCTGGACGATACGCAACACGCAACACGTCTCACGTTTCA
>DAOTYW010000248.1:0-7254 GCA_034434755.1 Anaerolineae bacterium
TGACGCCACCATCCCCCTGCCAGGTGGCGTAGCTTTGGCCCGTCACGTAGACATAGCCGCTCCCATCCACCCCAACGCCGTAGCCGTTATCCTCCGCACTTGACCCGTAGAAGGTGTGCCACTGGTAGGCGCCGCTGTTGTTCAGTTTGAGCACAAAGATGTCGTTCCCCCAGTAGTAAGGGTGGAGCGGGCTGGCGTCGTCATCCCCCTGCCAGGTGGCGATACTGTAGCCCGTGACGTAGACGTTGCCGCTCCCATCTACAGCAATGCCGTAGCCCTGATCCGCAGCGCTCGACCCGTAGAAGGTGTGCCACTGGTAGGCGCCGCTGCTGTTCAATTTGAACACAACGATGTCTTGCCATCCGCTGAAGGCATGGAGCGGGTTTTGGCCCGAATCCCCCTGCCAGGTGGCCTCACTATAGCCCGTCACGTAGACGTTGCTATTCGCATCTACGGCAATGCCGTAGCCGTAGTCAGTACCGGATGACCCGTAGAAAGTGTGCCACTGGTAGGCGCCGCTGCTGTTCAGTTTGAGCACGACGATGTCGCTGCCTCCGCTGAAGGCGTGGAGCGGGGGGGTGTTGCCATCCCCCAGCCAGGTGTAGATACTAAGGCCCGTCACGTAGACATTGCTGCTCCCATCCACCGCAATGCCGTAGCCGCGATCACTTCCAGGCCCATAGAAGGTATGCCACTGGTAGAAGCCGCTGCTGTTCAATTTGAGCACGAAGATACTTCCATAGCCGCCGCCGCTGTAGGGGTGGAGCGGGGGGGTGGTGCCATCCCCCAGCCAGGCGCCACTCCAGCCCGTCACGTAGACATTGCCGCTCCCATCCAATGCAATGCTTTGGCCGGAAGTGAACTGCCCCTGGTAGGTATGCCACTGGTAGGCGCCGCTGCTGTTCAGTTTGAGCACGACGATGTCGCCACTTCCGCTTACGCTGCTGTGCTCGTGGATCGGGCTCTGGCCGCTATCCCCATACCAGGCGGAGCCCTTGCCCGTCACGTAGACATTGCCGCTCCCATCCACCGCAATGCCCAGGCCCTCATCCTCACTACTACTGACTGACCCGTAGAAAGTGTGCCATTGGTAGGCGCCGCTGCTGTTCAGTTTGAGCACGTACATGTCCCACCCGTTCCCGGCGTGGGCGTGGATCGGGGGGGTGTTGCCATCCCCCAGCCAGGAATTGGGACTTGCGCCCGTCACGTAGACATTGCCGCTCCCATCCACGGCAATGGCTCGGACCGAATCACTGCCAGCCCCGTAGAAGGTGTGCCAGAGGTAATTCGGGTCAATCGTCAGCGGGTAGCGCGGGTCGTAGGCGCCCAGGCGGAAACCGACATCACCCCCGGCGAGCACGGTAAAGGCCACCGCCACCGGCACGCGCGCGCCGTCCATCTCCTGCCACGCCATCGGCGCGGATTCGCTGACGTAGCCGCGCCCAAACGGGAAGCGCAGACTCCCGTCGCTCTGCAATTCCACAGGGACGTTGTAGCGCAGACGAATCTGCGCTGCGTCTGCGCGAGGGGCAACCGTGTACGTGCTCTTGAGGATGCCTCCCTCACTGGCACGATACTCGATGCTGATGCCGCGCCACACATCGGGATAGGTCACCACGCCCAGCGGCTGGGCCTGGCCCATCGTCCTTCCGTCGCTGGCTGCGGACGCGTCCGCCGCCGCCACAGGCGCCACGCCCGCCGTGCCGACGAATTCGACGCGCAGCGCGTGGTCGAGCGACGCCATCACCACCTGCGTCGGCGCAAAGCCGACCACGTGTCCGCCGGCGGTGAACTGCAGCAGCGGCGCAGGCGCGGGATCGGGGGCAGGTGCGGCGTGAGTGGCAGGCGGCGCCCACATCGAACCCAGGGCGATACAAAGAACAATGGACCATAAACGAATCAGACGCGCTTTCATTTTTCCCCTCCTGTAGCATCTTCAGGTGATACCAGGCCGTCTGACGGCCCGTGCATCATCAGCCGCGCCGGCTGGCAGCAATTACTTGATGCCGCGCCTGGTCAACCAATTATGAATCGTCTCCGCTGTCTCGCGGTAGTTGTGTTCCATCATCAGATTGTGCCCGGCTTGGGGCACGGCTACCCAATCCGCCTGACAGTATTCGGCCGAGCGTCGCTCGGCTTCCAACGCAATGACCGTATCCAGCTCACCGGCTACCCATAAGAGGGGAGTTTTACATCGTCGAGGTGGGCGCCACCAGGGTGGGTTGTGTTGCAGCATGACCCAAAAGGATTCCGGACCTAAGCGGGCATGCAGTTCCTCTGGTGTGTACAGGGCCCGAGATGAGATCAGCTTGCGGGCAGCGTGTTGGGGCGTGCGAATGAACACCCCGGCACTGCCCGATAACGCCACCAATACCATGCCGACCGGGTCCAGCCGTAACCAGCGGAGGATCGCGCCATCGGCAAAGGTGCCCCGCAAGTCCCAAGGCGCCACCAGAACGGCAGCCGGTAAATCATCCCCCACGTACTTGAGATACCATTGCGTGAGGGCTCCACCCATGCTATGCCCCATCAAGACCGGCTTGCGCGGCAGCAGCCGTTCGACTTCGGTTTTGAGGAAGCGCAGGTAGTACCCTAACGTGCAGAAATACACCGGCCGTAGAGCCGGTGAGCCGGCATGCCCTGGCAAACTGATCGCATGGCTCTCCCATCCCCAACTCGCAAACAACTCCTGCCAGTGCTGCCAGCACCACGCCCCGTGCCACATCCCATGCTGCATGAGAATGGGGGTCTCGAAGCGGCGATGTCTGGGCGTGTACACAACCCGCTCGATGCCGTTGTCGATCGAATGTTGAATGGAGAAAGCAGCTGTAACTTGCACGGGTACTCCACCTTCCTCGCCCATAGACACAACGCCCGCCGACCCTCAGGCTCTGCTCAAGGCGAGCCTGGATGGTGGCGAGCGCTGCTCCAACGGCTATACCAAGGCGTCCCACCGTCCTGGTCACGCCTCGGACTGAACAAGAGTCACGAGTTCTTTCTCTTCGCTGTACGCAATTCCAGTATACGCGACTTCCCAATGGTAGTCAAGTTTCCCGGTGCACATGGCCGACATCCATCACCGCTCGATCAGCGCCGAGGTGTACCCTCCTCCACGGGCTACGTGTTCCCTATGGCCATTTTCTATATACCAAAGGCAAATAAATAAAGTGATCGGACGTAACTGCTCACCCTCCCGCAGGTTTGGACGCTATTGGCAGCCCATTCAATGGCCACTCCGATTCGTTGCTCGGTCACTTCCGCTGCGGGAGGGTGAGCTAAGCAGTTACCCATCCGCTGACAAGTAGCGCAGATAGGTCGTGGTGGCCGCCGACAGGTCGGCGTAGACCCCCCGGTACTCCGGCGGCAGCAACGCCGCCAGGCGGTACATGATCTCGTCGGTCATCTGCTGGCGCACCTGCCGCGTTACCCGTTCCCCGCGCGCGTCCAGGTAGAACGGCTGGCCGACGATGATGTGAAAGTCGGTGCGGCGCAGCCGCCGCAGGTTGCTCCAGAACCGCTCCCCGCCGTAGAAGACGCACGGCAACAGCGGCGCGCCGCTGCGCAGGGCGAGCGTGACCACTCCGGCGTGGCCCCGCTGCAGCCGCCCATCACCGCTGCGCGTACCCTCTGGGGCCAGGCCGAGGATACACCCCGCCTCCAGCGCCGCCAACGCCTGGCGAATCGCCCCCATATCCGCCTCGCCCCGCCGCAGCGGGATCGCCCGCCACAGGGTGAACAGCGGCCCCAGGAACGGACTGTCCCACGTCTCCGCCTTAGCAAAACCGGTCACGACGCGCGGGTAGAGATGGGTGAACACCACCGGCACGTCCAGGAAGTTGACGTGGTTGGACAGCAGGATCAGCGGCCCGTGCGCCGGCACCCGGTCGAGCTGGGCCGCATCCACCCGACACAGGATGCGCAGGAGCGTCTTGATCCCCAACAGCACCAACCGCTGGCCGAATGTCCGTTGTCCCCAGGCTGACAGCGATGCGGCGGGTCGCGCCCGGCAGGCCATCCGCACCCTCGGTTCGGAGACGGGCGAAGCGTCTAGCATACAGCCTCCGGCGGCGCGACGATCTCAATCTGTGCGGGCAGCAGCTCCATTTCCAATCGCTCCCCTGCCGTGCAGAGCGTCTCCCCGTCAGCGTGGGCGGCGAGCGTCCCTTGCAGCGCAGTGACAGTCACCCGTCGCGCCCTCGCCATGTGGATCGGTTCCTGGGTCGCCTGCGTGCCACGCATAAAGTGGGGAATCAGGGTGAAGATACGCAGGCGGCTCACCTGGCGGGCAATGCACAGGTCGAACTGGCCATCGTCCGGCCGGCCCTGCGGGGCCATATAGAAGCCGCCACCCATTCGCCGCCCGTTCATCACCGAGACCATCAGCGAGCGCTGCTCGAACCCCTCGCCGTCGCACTCGATACGTACCTGCGGGGCTTTGTAGTACAGGAAGACGGTCTTGAGCGCGGCGACCAGGTAGGAGACAAAGCCGGTCAGCCGGCTGCGCGCTGCGACGAAGCCGACGACGGCGTCGAAGCCGATGCCGACGCCGTTGCCGAAGTAGCGGCCCTGGGGATAGAGCCCCCCGACGACCCGCCCAACGTCAATGGGCCGGCGACGGCCGACCGCCAGCGACCAGCAGCCCACCTCCAGGTCGGTCGGGATGCCCGCGCCGTAGGCGAAGTCGTTGCCGCGACCCACGCAGAGCACGCCCAGCGCCGGGGCTGGCCCGCCGGCCCGGCGGGTCAGCATCAGCCCGTTGAGCACCTCATTGGACGTCCCGTCCCCGCCGACGGCGACCACCACCTCGTACCCGGCCCCGGCGGCCTCCTGGGCCAGCTCGGCGGCGTGCCAGGGCCGCTCCGTCCGCACCAGGTCGAACGCCAGGTCACGCCCGCGCAGCAATTGCTCGATGCGCGGGATGGCCTCCTCGCCGGCCCCTCGCCCGGCGATGGGGTTGACGATGACCATGTGCGTCGCCATCAGATGTAGAACCTTTCGGGGTCGACCTCTTCGCGCAGGATGCGCAGCTCCTCCGCCGTCGGCGGCTCGTTCTGCCCCACCTGGTCGGCGATGAGCAGCTCGAAACCGGTGTTCTCGATCACCTGCTCGACGGTCACGCCGGGGTTGGTCGCCAGCAACATCATGCGCCGCGTCTCCTCGTCGAAGCCCAGCAGGCCGAGCGTGCTGACGACGCGATAGGGCCCCGTGTTCGGCGGCAGTCCGGCCGCCTCGCGCGCCCCCGGCCCGCTCAGGTAGCCAGGCGTGGTGACAAAGTCCACCTTCGGCACGAAGCGCAGTTTGTCGTGGCGCATAATCGTGATCGTCCGCCAGCACAGCGAACCGACGTCGTTGGCCCCGCCGGAACCGGGCAAGCGCACCTTGGGCGGGTGGTGACGGGGGCCGATGATCGTCGAGTTGAGGTTGCCATAGGCGTCGATCTGCGCCCCGCCCAGGAAACCGTAGTCAATGAACCCGCGCGCCGCCGTTTCCATCGTATCGCAGATGCCGGAAGCGACCAGGCCGCGGTAGAACGTGCGCCCCTCGCCCACCGCCCGTGGCAGCCGCTTGAGCCGCGCGCCGGTGCCACCGAACTCGAACACGGCGACCAGGTTCGGGGCGTGCATCTTCTGCGCCAGGCTCGCCGCCAGCATCGGGATGCCGGTGCCGATGAAGGCCGTCACGGCGTCGGGCATCTGCCGCGCGGCGATGCAGATCAGCAATTCGGTCGGATTGTACTCCCGCTCGCTCATCATCGTCCCTCCGCCGCCGCCTTCAGCGCGGCCAGCCGCTCGCGGCCCACCCGATCCATGTACGCCTCGTGATTGGGCAGGCTGTAGACGTACTTGTCCAGGTACGCCTGCGTCCCCTCGACCGTCTGGAAGGAGTCCACCCACTCCTTCAGCATCTCCTCGTCCCGCTCGTACAGGTAGACCATCTCGCCGGGGTGGGCGCCGAAGGGCGCGTGGACGACTGCGTCCACCAGGTAGTAGGGGATCATCGTCCGGTCGGGATAGCGGCGGATTTCCTCCGTATCCACGATCTCCTCCGCGCTGAGGATGAGCCGCTTACAGGCGCGGGACATTTCGAGGGCGAAGCCGCTGATGCCCTCGACCTGGGCATTGCCGTAGCGGTCGGCGCGGTGGACGTGGATCAGCCCCACGTCGAGGATGAGCGCCGGGATGAGACAGAGCTTCATGCCGGTGAAGGGGCACTCGACGACCTTGGCCGCGCTGTAGCGCAGGGTGTCGGTGCCCAGCATCGAGCGGGTCGGGATGAAAGGCACGCCCATCGCAGCGGCCTTGAAGCGCCAGGTGATGCCGCCGTTCGACCACTCGACGACCTTCTCGACCCGCCCGCTCTCCACCTCGCGGCGCAGGGCGGCGGAAGTGCCGTAGACCTCCAGGCCGATGTAGGTGATGTCGAGCGTCTTGACCACCCCCGCCCCTAGCAGCAGGTCGAGCTCGGCCACCCCCTGCCCGGCGATGCGCAGGTCCTTCTTCCCCTGCCGCAGCACCTCACGCACCAGCGACATCGGGGCGCGGACGGTGCCGTACAGTTCCGTGCCCAGGTAGCAGCCATCGTAGACGAAGCGGGAGATCGCCTCCTGCTCGCTCATCAGTTTATCCACCAGGGCGCGGGACTTCTTCTCGCGGTTCCACTCGCGGAAACCGTCGAGATCAATGGGTTGGATCATCTCGCCGAGGCCAGACTCGATGACGTGCAAGGCACACCTCCTCCAAAAGAATGTCCGAAGTCAGGGCGCGAAGACAGCGCGGACGGCGCGTCCCAGGCCCAGGATCCCCACCGTTTCCTGTCCGATGGCCACGATCCCCACACTCTTCCAGCCCAGGGCGAGGATACCGACCGCCAGGTAGCCCACGGCGAAGACAGAGACCGATACAACGCCCAAACCGGCCACGCTCACCGAGACAAGAGCCACACTGGCGATGCTGACGGCCACCGCGCCCACAGCAAGCAGGGCGACGGCAAACACCCCCCGCGCGACGACGATGCCGAAGGCCACGAACCCCGTGGCCTGGGTACCGATGGCGAACACCCCGCGCGCCTGGCGCATGCGCCCTCCCGGATTGTCGAAGCCCAGGTTGATGGACAGCAATGGCCAGCCGAGGAGCTTCTGCGGAGACTCGTATTCATACGGCAGGTCAGAGAACAGTTTGCCGAACGTCCGGACGAGGCCTGTGAGAAACGCCCTCAAGAATGCGCCGATCCGCCGGCAACCCAGGCGGGGAGCGG
>DAOTYW010000249.1:0-10320 GCA_034434755.1 Anaerolineae bacterium
GGGGCGCTGCTGCACGAGAAGATCGTCGCCCAGGCCAGCCGGCGCGAGATCATCGTGGTGGACGAGTCGAAACTCTCGCCCGCGCTCGGCACGCGCCAATCCCTGCCGGTCGAGGTGACCCTCTTCGGCTGGCGCGCCCAGGCGCTCTACCTGGAGTCGCTGGGGGCGCGGGTGACCCTGCGCCAGAACACGGACGGCAGCGCTTTCCTGACCGATGAGGGCAACCTGATCCTGGACGCCGCTTTCGCTCCGCTGGCCGACCCGGCGGCGCTGGCAGCGCGGCTGGATGGGCGAGCCGGCATCGTCCAGCACGGGCTGTTCCTGGGACTGGCGACCGACGTGATCGTGGCCGGAGTGGACGGCATCCGTCACCTGCAGAAGTAGTCAGCGACGGGTGATCCATTCTCGGCCACGGATGCACACCGATTCACACAGATGAGCAGCGCAGGGAGAGACGAGACTGGTAGGAAGGCTGCGAAATGGACGAGACGCCTGTGGAACCGATTGCGGGGCTGCGCGCGGCGCTGCAGCGCATCCTGACCACCCCGACTGCCGCGGACCTGTGGCAGTTGCAGGCCGATCTGTTAGCCGTGGGCGGGGAGGCGGCGGGCAAGGCGCGCCAGGTCGCCGGCCAGTTCTACAGCTACCTGCGCGACCTGGAGAGCAAGGTCGCTTCGCGGCGCGCCAGCCGCGTGGCGGCGGCCCTGGCGACCGCCTCCGTGACCAGCGTAAGCCTGCAGGAGGCAGTCGTCGAGCGGGAGAAGCCGCTCGAACGGATCCTGGGCAGCGCGGTGGCGGCGATGCTGGAAATCGGTTCGGCCACCCAGAGCGTCCGCGCCTGGGGTGTCGAGGGGGCGCTTGTCCACTATGATGCCGCCTGGTACCTCTACGGCGAGCTGTGGGACGTCTCCCAGGCGATGCAGCCGGGACTGGCGCCCATGGAGCGCCGCGCGGCCCTCGAGCGGCTGATGGCTCCCCTCATCGCCCCTCAGACGGACGACGCGGTCAAGTCGGTCCTGCTGGTGCGCCTGTTCCAGGCGGCGCTGGCGGCGCGGATGATGCCGCTGTTGACTGCCCCGCCGGAGTGAGCTGCATGGTCGCTCTCGAAGCCTCGATCCTCTCGGCGGACTTTGCCCGCCTGGGCCAGCAGGCGCAGGAAGCCGCTGCCGCCGGCGTGGACGGTATCCAGGTGGACGTGATGGATGGCCGCTTCGTGCCGAACATCACCTTCGGGGCCGGCGTGGTGCGGGCGCTGCGCCCGCTGGTGGCCGTGACGCTCGACGTCCACCTGATGGTCGTCGAGCCGGAGCGCCACCTGGCCGCCTTCGCCGAGGCGGGCGCCGACCGCCTGAGCGTCCATCAGGAGGCCTGTCCGCAGCTTCCCCGCGTGCTGCAAGCCATCCGTGACCTGGGGGTCGAGGCGGGGGTCGCCCTGAACCCCGAGACGGACCTGGCGGTCATCCTCGATGTGCTCGATCAGGTGGACGTGGTGCAGGTGATGACGGTCCGCCCTGGCTGGGGTGGGCAGCCGTTCCTGTCCGAGCAGTACGACAAGATCCGTCGTCTGCGGCAGGTACTGGATGCGCGCGGCCTGGATGTCGCCATCGCCGTGGACGGCGGGATCAACCCGGCCACAGCCCCGCTGGCCGTCGCCGCTGGAGCGACCGTGTTGGTGGCGGGGGCGGCGATCTACAACGAGCGGGCGTCGGTGGCGGCCAACGTCGCTGCCCTGCGGGCGAGCCTTCGCCGTTGAGGAGGAACGATGTACCTGCTGGTCTGTGTCCTGGATGACTCCGAGAAGCTGACCGCGCTGCTGGAAAGCTGGACCCAGGCGGGGGTCGCCGGCATCACGGTGCTGGAAAGCACGGGCGTCCAGCGGGTGCGCCAGCGGGCGAGCCGACAGGACCTGCCGATGTTCATGGGCTTTTCCCGCCTGCTGCGCACGGACGAGTACAGCCACAACACCCTGTTCGCCGTCGTGCCGGACATGGACACCGTGCGGCGCGTCGTGGCCGCGACGGAGACGGTGACAGGCGACCTGAGCCTGCCGCACAGCGGCATCCTGTTCGTCTTGCCGGTTGTCGCTGCCTGGGGATTGCCCAAGGAATGTACCATCGGGGCCGAGGGGCAGGGGGGGTGATGGTCTGGATGGTCTTCCTCGCTACTTCGGCCATCGTCGTCCTGGCCGCGGTCAAGCTGGCCGAGTATGGCGACGTGATCGCCGTGCGCACGCGCCTGGGGGGCATGTTCATTGGCACGCTGCTGTTGGCCGGGGCCACCTCGCTGCCCGAGCTGGTCACGGCGACCAGCTCGATCCAGCAGGCGGTGCCGGGCATCGCGGCGGGCAACTTCTTCGGCAGCAACATGTTCAACATGTTCCTGCTGGCCGTGTTGGACATGCTGTTCTTTCGCCAGCGCATCCTGCGCCGGGTGGCTTTCACCCACTCACTGACCGCTGCGCTGGCGGTGTCGTTGAACGTATTGGTGGTGATCTTCATGCTGGCCGACATCCCCTGGCGGATCGGGTGGGTGGGGCTGGACAGCATCGTGGTCATGCTGGTCTACATTGGCGGCGTGCGCTTGATCCAGCTTCAGGGCCAGCAATCCGGCACGGCGGTGCAGCCGCACGCGGATGAGCCCTCTGAGTCGGGCATCGGCCTCGGTTGGGCGCTGTTCGGCTTTGCCCTGGCGGCCGGGTTGCTGGTCTGGGTGGTGCCCTATATGGTCACTGCCAGCGCCGAGATCGCCCGGATCACCGGGCTGGGCGCCGGTTTCGTCGGTACGGTGCTGGTGGCGTTCGTGACCTCGTTGCCGGAACTGGTGGCGGTCGTCGCCGCCGTCCGCCTGGGGGCGTTCGACCTGGCGGTGGGCAATCTCTTCGGCAGCAACGTGTTCAACATGTTCGCCCTGGGCGTGGTGGACCTCTTTTACATTCAGGGGCGCTTTATCGGGCTGATTGACCCGGCCTTCGCGCTGGTTGGGCTGCTGGGGGTGCTGTTGACCAGCCTGGGGCTGATTGGCAACCTGGCCCGCCTGGAGCGGCGCTTCCTGTTCGTCGAGCTGGACGCGCTGTTGTTGATCATTGTCTATCTGGCTGGGGTGTACCTGTTGTATGCGCGGGGCATTGGACTGTAGAGGCGTCTTCCGATGTCCCAATTCCTAGCCGTCGAGACGCTCATTGTCCTGCTGATCCTGGTGGCGACGCTGGTCGCCATCGCCACGCGGCGCATTCGCCTGCCCTACACAGTCAGCCTGGTGCTGGTCGGCCTGGTGATCGCCATCGAGCGGCCGCTGCAGTTGCAGATCACCCCGGAACTGATCCTGGCCATCTTCGTCCCCCCGCTGGTCTTCGAGGCGGCGTTCGAACTGGATTTCCGTCTGTTGCGCGACAACCTGGTGCCGATCGTCGTGTTGGCCGTGCCGGGGGTGGTGCTGACCGCCCTGTTGGTCGGCGGAGTGGTCTCATTGGGCGCCGGTCTGCCGTTGGGGGTGGCGGTAGTGTTCGGCGCGCTGATCTCCGCCACCGATCCGGTGGCGGTGGTATCCCTCTTCCGCGCCCTGGGCGTGCCCCGCCGATTGTCCACGACCGTGGAGGGCGAGAGCCTGTTCAACGATGGCACGGCTATCGTCATCTTCCAGATCGCCGTGGCGGCGGCGCTGTCCGGTGCGTTCCATCCGCTGAACAGCATCTTGAGCTTCTTCCGGGTTTCCACCGGCGGCGTGACGGTCGGGTTGGTGCTGGGCCTGCTGGCGGCGCAGCTCATCGCCCGGGTGGACGATCGGTTGGTGGTGACCACGGCCACGACCCTGCTGGCCTATGGCGCGTACCTGTTGGCCGAGCGGTTGGGCTTCAGCGGTGTGCTGGCCGTGGCGACCGCCGGCCTGGTCAGCGGCAGCGTCGGCCTGGTGCGCGCTTCTCCGTCCACCAAGATCATGCTCTTCAACCTGTGGGACTTTTTCGCCTTCCTGTCGAACTCGATCGTCTTCCTGCTCATCGGGCTGAACGTGAACCTGTTGCGGCTGTGGGCCGGGTTGTGGCCGGTCATCGTCGCCGTGATCGCTGTCCTGCTCAGCCGGGCGGTGATCGTCTACGGGCTGTCGTGGCTGGCGCAGCGGTTCATTCGGCGGGTGCATATTCCTTTGAGCTGGCAACACGTCCTGTTCTGGGGCGGCCTGCGCGGGGCGATTGGTCTGGCGTTGGCGCTCAGCCTGCCGGTTGCTCTGGCCGAGCGGGAACTGCTGCAGTCCATGACCTTCGGCGTGGTGTTGTTCACCCTGGTTGCCCAGGGGACGACGGTGCAGTTCCTGCTCAAGAAGCTGGGGTTGACCCGTCGCCAGGAACACCGCATCGAACACGAGCGACGATTGGGCGAGCTGTTCGCCGCCCAGGAGGGGCTGCGCCGGCTGGAGCGGATGCATCGCGAGGGACTGCTGACCGACGAGATGTGGGCCGGGTTGCACGACGAGTACCTGCAGGCCCGGCGACAGTTGGCGAGCAACCTAAATCAACTGTTCATGGAGCACGCCGAACTGGAGCGGGAGATGATCCTGCAGGCGCGGCGGGAGGCGCTGCAGGCCGAGCGGGGCGCGCTGGGCGACGCGTTGCGGCGCGGCCTGATCTCGGCGGACGTACATGAGATGTTGCAGGCCGATGTGGACCGCCGCCTGGAAGCGCTCGACCTGATCCAGATCGCGATCCATGAGGGTCGGGTGACGCGAGGAGACTGATATGACCCATGCGGTTGTCTGTGCCACGCGCGGGGGGGAGGTCAGCCGGCGCACCCAGGAGCGGGCCATCGCTCTGGCCAGGGAGCGAGGGGCGGAGCTGATCTTCCTCTGCGTGGTCAATCCGAACATCGCCGGGCCGTTGGAGGAGGAACTGTCGGCGGCCCTGCGGGATGAGCTACAGCGGTTCGGCTGCGCGCTGCTCTCCATTGCCCGCGCGCGGGCGCGCAAGGAGGGCGTGGAGGCGCGGACGGTGGTGCTCAGCGGGCCGGTCTGGCCCAGCATCGGCGACTACCTGCGCGAGGTGAACGCCGATACGCTGGTCATCGGCGCGCCGCGCACCCGGGTGGACGCGCCGGAGACCGAGGTGCAGGAGGCGGACGACTTCTTCGAGACCGTGCGCCAGCTTACCGGCGTCGAAGTGGTCATAGTTGAGTAGGGAGCATCGAGCAGCTCATCGTGACCGAGGTGACCAGTTACGTGATGGAGGGAGCGTGGTGATCACGGTGCGGGTGAAGCTCTTCGCCACCCTGCGCCAGCGCTTCCCCCGCCTGGGGGTCGGCGAGGCGATGGTGGTGGAACTGCCAGACGGGGCGACGGTCGGCGAGCTGGCCCGGCAGCTCGGGCTGCCGGCGGAGCAGGTCAAGATTGTCTTCGTCAACAACGTGGCCCGCGGTGAGGAGCATGTGTTGGCGGATGGGGACGAGCTGGGCATCTTCCCGCCGGTGGGCGGGGGGTAGGACGCGCTCCGCGGCCGGTCACGGCGTGGGGGTGACCGGCACGACCGTCACCGGCAGGGCCAGCGGCGCGGGCGTCAGCGGGCGCGGGACGAAGATCACGTCTTGGAAACCGAAGCTGATGATCAACTGACGCAGGTAGGCGCGGGCGTTAGCCTCGGCCAGCTCCAGGATGCCGTCCTCCAGCGCCGCGTCGAGGATCTCCTGCTCCGCTGCCTGCCGCGCCGCTGTCTCCAGTTCGGGGTTCATGCCGAACAGGCCTGTCTCGCGGTCGTAGACGTAGGACTGCTCGTTATCCAGGGTGGCGACGAAGACCTCCGCCGCCGGCAAGGCCATGACCACCCGATCGTCGTCGGTGACGACGATGTCCCCCTCACGCACCAGCGATAGATCCACCCCGGCGATCACCCGCCCGTGGGCGACGAAGATCAGCCGGTCGCCGAACAGGAAGGCCAGTCCACCCTGGCCGGACGCGGCCGTGATCACTTTCTCGATGGTGTAAGCCGCCGTTTCCAGCCGGCTCAGGTTCTGCACCTGGCGGACGATGGTGGCCGGATCGGGGCGGATGGTGGGCGTGGGGTTCAGATAGGGCTGTAACTGCCCTTCCAACGACCGGGCGGCCTGGCCGGGATGGAGCCACCGCTCGATCTGCGGCGCCAGCCAGAGCAGTAGGCCGATCAGAGCGATGAGCAACAGCACGACGAGCAGTGTACTGAACCCCGAACGAGATGGCATCGCGCTCCTTTCCGAAGACGATAGACGGTGCGCATTATACAGGTGTTTGAGGGTCTGGCAAGTGGGGGAGGCTTTCCCTAAGTTGCCGCTTTATGCAAAGTTGTGCTATAATGGATCCGTGGAGCGAGGTGACACGGGAGCGCGTATGCAGGAGGAAGTGGACTCTTTCCTGGGCTATATGGCGCGCGAGAAGGAGGCGTCGGTGCACACGATCGCCGCTTATCGCAACGACCTGAGCCAGTTCCTCCAACACCTGTCCGCCCAGGGTGTGCAGTCCTGGGCGCAGGTCGGCCGGGAGCATGTCTCCGATTTTCTCCGCTGGTTGCAGGAGCATCGCTATGTCGTCTCGACCGTGGCGCGCAAGGTGGCCGCCGTGCGCTCGTTCTTCCACTACCTGGTCGAACAGGGCCTGCTGGCGGACGATCCCTCGGCGGTCGTGCCCCCGCCGCGCGTCCCCCGCAAGCGCCCCCGCTTCCTCTCGTCGGATGAGGTCGCTCGCTTCTTCGACGGGCTGCGCGGCAGCAACTCTCCCAAGGCGCTGCGCGATCTGGCGATCCTGGAACTGCTCTATGGCACCGGCTTGCGCGCCAGCGAGGTGATCGAACTGCGGACGGACGATCTGGATCTGGAGCGCGGGCTGGTCTACTGTCAGAGCAGTGGGAAGGAGCGGGAGTTGCCGTTGTCGCCGCGCGTGGTCGAGACTCTGCGGACGTACATCCAGCGGGGGCGGCCGCGCCTGCTGCGGGATGATGCGGAAGAGGCGCTGTTCGTCAACCATCGCGGCCAGCCGCTGACCCGCCAGGGCCTGTGGCTGATCATCAAGGAGCGCTCGGAGAAGGCGGGGATCGAGAGCGGGGTCACACCGCATATGCTGCGCCATTCCTTCGCCGCTCACCTGCTGGAACAGGGGGCGGATCTGCGCGAGGTGCAGGGACGAATGGGCCACGCCAGCCTCTCTGCCACACAGATATACCTGCAGGAAGAATAGATGCAAGTATGCAAGTTTGCAAGTTTGCAGGTTTGCAAGTTTGCAGGTTTGCAGGTTTGCAGGTTTGCAAGTTTGCAGGTTTGCAGGTTTGCAAGTTTGCAGGTTTGCAAGTTTGCAGGTTTGCAAGTTTGCAAGTTTGCAAGTTTGCAAGTTTGCAAGTTTGCAAGTTTGCACATTTACATACTTACATACTTGCATACTTGCACACTTGCACACTTGCATACTTGCATACTTGCATACTTGCATACTTGATGAGGAGAACGGAAATGGATTACATTGCACAGTTGATGGCGACGGGCGAGAAAGTCGTCTTCGTCACCCGGCGGCACTGGCTGGCCTTGCTACCGGCGATCCTGATTGACCTGGCGGTGGTCATTGTCATCGTCGCCCTCTCCGTGGGCGGGGCGTTCCTCAACCCGCTCTCGCTGTTCGTCCTGTTGCTCTTGATCGTGCCCATCGCCCATTTCTTGATCGTCTGGATCCGCTACAGCAACGAGCAGTATGTCGTCACCAACCGGCGGGTGATGGAAGTCAAGGGCGTCTTCAAGAAGCATACCTCTGATTCCTCCCTGGAGAAGGTCAACGACGTGGTGATGGAGCAGAGCGCGCTGGGACGCTTGCTGGACTTCGGAGACGTGCGGATCATCACCGGCTCGGATGTTGGAGTGAATGCTTTCCGCCGCATTGCTCACCCGATCCGTTTCAAGATCGCCATGCTCGACGAGAAGGGAAGGCTGGAGCGACCGGAGTTGGGCAAGGGTGGGGCGGTGACCCCTGACCAGGTGCCGGCGATGCTGGCTCAGCTTGATGACCTGCGCCAGCGCAACGTCATCACCCAGGAAGAGTTCGAGCGCGAGAAGCAGCAACTGTTGGAACGGTTGAAGTGATGGACGAAGCAGATATGATGCGAACCATCGAGGCGGCGGCGGAAGTGGTGCGTCGCCGCCTGATCACGCCGCCCCAGTACGGGCTGATCCTGGGATCGGGGCTGGGCAGGTTGGCGGACGCGGTCGTCGCCGAGGCGGTGATCCCGTATGGCGAGATTCCCCACTTTCCGCGCTCCACGGTCGAGGGGCATGTGGGGCGCTTCGTCGCCGGTAAGCTGGAAGGGCAGCCGGTGCTGGTCATGCAGGGCCGCGCTCACTACTACGAGGGCTACTCGATGGCCGAGCTGGCGCTGCCGCTGCGGGTGATGCAGACGCTCGGCATCCACACGCTGATCCTCACCAACGCCGCCGGTGGCCTGAACCCCTCCTTCCGCCCTGGCGATGTGATGATCATCCGTGACCAGATCAACCTGGTCGGCATGACCGGCCTCAACCCGCTGATCGGGCCGAACCTGAGCCGTTTCGGGCCGCGCTTCGTGGACATGACCCAGGCGTATGACCCTGACCTGCGGGCCATCGCCCGCCAGGTCGCCGCCCGCCAGGCGATTCCCTGTCACGAGGGGGTCTACGTGGCCCTCTCCGGCCCCTGCTTCGAAACTCCGGCAGAGGTCCGTTTCCTGCGCGTCATCGGCGCGGACGCGGTGGGGATGTCCACCGGTTCCGAGGTGGCGGTGGCGCGACATGGCGGGATGCGCGTGCTGGGATTGTCGGGCATCAGCAACGTCGCTGCCCCACCCGATGTCGAGCCGGTGGGTGAGACGACGCACGAGGAGGTGTTGGAAGCCGGTCGCTTGCTCGTCCCGCGCCTGGAGACGATCATCCGGGGAGTGCTGAAGCACCCATGAGGGTCCTGGTCGCCGAACTGGCGGGCTTTTTCTGGATCCTGTATGCCGCCTGCGCCCTGGGCGCGCTCGTCTACATCGTCCGCGCCCTGGTGGTGCAGCGGCGGCTGGCGGGCATCCTGGCGACCTTCGAGCGGGATGTGACCATTCACCAGTTGGTGCGCCTGTGGGTGACGGCGGCGGTGTTCGTCCTGGTCGGGCTGCTGCTGTTCGTCGGGCGGGCCTACGTGATCCCGCGCGTCGCGCCGGACTGGCTGGTCACGCCGACGCCGACGCTGGCGGCGGGGCTGGAGGTGCCCAGCCCAACGCCATCGCCGACGATGCCACCGCCGCCGGGCTTCCTGCCGACCATCGCGCCAACGAGCGTGGGGGAAGCGCCGTCCACGCCGACCCCGGCGCCGCCGACAGCCACGCCTGGCCCGCCGGCGCCGTCCCATCCCCTCGTGGCCCGCTTCGGGAATGTAGCCGAACTGCTGGGCTATGACCTGGCTGTCACGGAGGTCAATCCCAACCAGACGGTACAGTTGACCCTGTACTGGCGGGCGTTAGATGGGGCGGGGGCAGCCAACTACGTGGTCTTCACGCACCTGCTGCCGCCGGACATCTCGCGCATTCTGGCCCAGCACGACGGCAGTCCGGCGGGCGGCACCCGCCCGACGACGATGTGGAGCGCCGGCGAGACGATCGGCGACTACCACGAGCTGACCTTCCTGGTCGGCGACTACACCGGCCCGGCGCAGATCGCCATCGGCCTGTACGATCCGCTGACCCTGGCGCGCGTGCCGCTGGATGTCGGGGGGGACTACATCCTCCTGCCCACGCCGATCACAGTGGTGACACCGTAGTCGTCAGAGCCTGGTCGTCCATTCCACGCTGCTGTACTTCTCCCACAGCCCGTGCGCCTGCTCGCGTTCCTGAGAGGTGAGGTCGCCGATCTCCAGGCGCAGGTTCAGCGCGCGGCGGAAGCCCTCGGCGACCGCTGCGGCGGCCTCGTCCCACGACACGGCCCGGCCCACAGCCTGTTCCAGCGTCGTGGCGCGGGCGCGCACCGTCTGCGGGTCGGCGGGCGGGCGGAGGAAGGGACAGATGCGGGCGAGGTCGCCGCGCAGGGGCAGGGCGCCGTGCTGGAGGAGCGCGCCCTCAGCGCGCAATTGCGCGCTGCCGATCAGCTTGCGCCCGGCGACGGTGATCTCGAACTCCCCCGGCGTCTCGAAGCAGACCGGGCCGAGGCCTGACCGGCTCGCGCTCCCCTGGTGCGCCACCGCCTCGACACCGAGCCGGCGCACCGCCTCCAGCAGCCCCGCGCTGATCCGCCGGCAGCTCTCCAGCACGCCGCCGCGCACGCGAGGGTCGTCCAGCCCCACGGCCACGCTGTAGGTCAGTTCATCGGTATGCAGGATGGCCCG
>DAOTYW010000250.1:0-6618 GCA_034434755.1 Anaerolineae bacterium
TAGCCGCTGGCGCTCCGGCCCGCTGACGTAGGCCAGCTCATCGGCGCGGGCCAGGACGTAGGGGAAGCCGCCGACGATGCGGCTCTGGTGGACGATGATGCTATGCACCCATTGGATGGGGCGGGCGCGGAGGCCCGTCGTTACGGGGTCGTCGGTCACCCACGCCGGCACTTCCACACGGGCGATCACCGGCGGCTCTCTGTCGTTCGCCACATTGACATAAAAAAAGCGTACCTGATGCTCCGACTCGTAGAGCCGGTTGGCCGCGCCGGGGGAGACGAAGAGGGCCGAGCGGGCGCCCGGCGGCAGGAAGGCGAAGATCGCTCGATCGGGCAGCCGTTCCAGCGGGTTGGGTTCGGCTTTGGCCCGCGCCGCGTCGCCGCCCAGGCGGGCCAGGTGGAGCAGGCGGCCCACGTCGCCGGAGCGCGGGCGGCTGGTGAAGGCGGCCACCGCCGCCCCCTTCGCCCGCATGCGCGCCAACTGCTGCTGGTACTGCTGCACCTTCTCTTCCTTCCTCTCCACGTGCAGATCATCCAGCACCCACAGCAGCAGCGTCCCATCCACCAGCGCCAGGGTGGGCGTGGGCACCGTCCCCGCTTCGTCCGCCTCTGCCTCGACCAGGTCGGCCAGTTGGGTCACCTCGGCCAGGTCGCGGCGCACGTCGAGCAGGTTGCCGGCCACCAGCAGCGACCCCTCGTAGAGATCGGCGTCCTGGTAGCGCAGGATCGGCGTGCTGCGCGCTTCGGGGGTCTGGCCGCTGCCGTGCCGGTAGACCAGGCTGCCGACGTTGATCAGGTAGTAGAGGGTCAGGCCGTGGCGGTCGGGCTGGATCTGTGTCCCGTCGGCGCCGATGACGGTGAAGCGCGGCGGGATGGCCGGCAGCGGGAACGTCGCGTCGAGCGGTTCGTTGGTCGGGATCGCCGCGTTGGCCTCGGCGGCGGCATCGCGCAGGGCGGCCCCCTGGTCGGTCAGCAGGCGCAGCGCCTCCTGGGCCTGGCCCGCCCACCGGCCGCGGTCGCGCTCCTGCTCGGCGGCGGCCCGTCCCATCTCCTCAATCACGCGCGTCAGGCGGTTCAGTTCGAGCGTCACGGCTCCGTCTCCCTGCGGGGAAGCGCGCAACGGTGCGCGCCACCGCATTATACAACAGACTTCCGAAGTCTCAAAGACTTCGGAAGTCTGCGCGGGTCGGGCGGACAGCTCAGGCGAACCGTCGGGTGAGGATCTCCTCCAGCGTCGGCTGGCCGATGACCTGCAACTCGTAGCGGACGCGGTCGGTAGGGTGACGGACGTTGACCAGCCGGCGCAGGTCAATCGGCGTGGCGATCAGCACCAGGTCGCAGGGGGTGTTGTTGATCGTCTCCTCCAGATCGCGCACCTGCTCGTCGCCGTAGCCCATCGCCGGCAGCAGCGTGCCGATGCCAGGGTATTTCTGGAAGGTGGCGGCGATGGAGCGCACTGCGTAGGGACGGGGGTCCACCAGCTCCGCCGCGCCGAAGCGGCGCGCCGCGACCACGCCGGCGCCGTAGGTCATCTCCCCGTGGGTCAGCGTCGGTCCGTCCTCGATGACCAGCACGCGCCGGCCGCGGATCGCCGCCGGGTTCTCGACGAAGATCGGCGAGGCGGCCTCGACCACGGTCGCCCGCGGGTTGACGGCGAAGAGGCTCTCGCGCACCTGGGCCACCCCCTCCGGGCTGGCCGTGTCCACCTTGTTGATCACCACCACATCGGCGGCGCGCAGGTTCGCCTCGCCGGGGTGGTAGCGCAGCTCGTGGCCGGCGCGGTGCGGGTCGGCGACGACGATGTGCAGGTCGGGCCGATAGAACGGCAGGTCGTTGTTCCCGCCGTCCCAGACCACCACGTCCGCCTCCTGCTCGGCCTGGCGGAGGATGCGCTCGTAGTCCACGCCGGCGTAGACGATCACCCCGCGGTCAATGTGCGGCTCGTACTCCTCGCGCTCCTCGATGGTGCACTTGTGGTGGTCCATATCGGCGGTGGTGGCGAACCGCTGCACCGCCTGGGCGGCCAGGTCGCCATAGGGCATCGGGTGGCGCACCGCGACCACCGCTTTGCCCATCTTCTGCAGCACGCTGCAGACGTGGCGGGTGGTCTGGCTCTTGCCGGCGCCGGTACGCACGGCGCAGACCGCCACGACCGGCTTCGTGCTCTGCAGCATCGTCGCGTCCGCTCCCATCAGCCGGAAGTCCGCCCCGGCGGCCAGCACCTGGGAGGCCTTGTGCATCACGGTCTCGTGGGACACGTCCGAGTAGGCGAAGACGACCTGTTGCACCTGGTGTTGGCGGATCAGGTCGTTCAGCTCCGACTCCGGGTAGATCGGGATGCCCTGGGGGTAGAGCCGTCCGGCCAGCTCCGCCGGGTAACGTCGTCCCTCGATGTTGGGGATCTGGGTAGCGGTGAACGCGACGACCTGGTAGTCCGGGTTATCGCGGAAGTAGACGTTGAAGTTGTGGAAATCGCGCCCGGCGGCGCCCATGATGATCACTCGATTGGTCATAGATTCTCTCCTGGAAGATGTTCTATCGTAACTACCTACCGTCCGCGGCGCTGGGCCCTCACCTCTCTCCCTACCCCCGCCCCGCTCCCGCCTGGCGGGAGAGGGGCGGGGGCCAGGGGGTGGGGTGAGGGGTCAGCACACCAGCCACGCCAGCATCAGGCCTGGCAAAGGGGAGGCATTTCCGTTCTATCGTAACTGCTCAGCTCACCCTCCCGCAGGTTCGGAAGTGACCGAGCAACGCATCGGAGTGGCCATTGCAGTGCGATTTGGGCTGCCAATTGCGCCCAAACCTGCGGGAGGGTGAGCAGTTACGTTCTATCTACATTTTCTCCGTGCCCTTCGTGTCACTTTGGCGGGTCTTGGAGGCGCGCACGCGCCGGGCGATCTCGTCCTTGAGCGGAGCCAGCGCGCCGAGCACGCCGTTGACGAAGCGGGCGCTGCTATCGGAACCGAACAACTTGGCCAGCTCCACGGCCTCGTTGATCGCCACTTTCACCGGCGTGTTGCCGTCCACGGCAAACTCGTAGAGGGCCAGGCGAAGGATGGCGCGGTCAATGTAGGCCATCTGCTCCAGTGGCCATTCGGGGGCGTGTTCCTGGATGAACGGGTCGAGCAGGGTCTGCCACCGCAGCACACCGAGGACGAGGCGGCGGACGAAGTCCGCTGCCGGCTCCGGCACGAGGTTCTCCTCCAACCGCTGCTGGATGACCAGCGCGGGGGGGTGACCGGCGCAGTCAATCTCGTAAAGAGCCTGGATGGCGATGGCGCGGGCGCGGCGACGAGCCTTCACACACTCCTCTTTTGATCGAACAGGTTCAGTCCTTCGGGGCGGGCACGACGTCCTCGACGGTCACGTTGACGTGTGTCACCGGCAGGCCGACGATGTCCTCGATGGCCCGCGTCACTTCGTGCTGGATCTGCCGCCCCAGGGCCAGGATATCCCGCCCGCTCTCGGCGACGATGTGCAGTTCGACGGCGACCCGTCCATCGCTGACGATCACCTGGACGCCGTCCTGGATCCCCAGCAGCCGCTGGAAGCCCAACGGCGGGGTCAGGCGGACGACGCCGGGGACAGCCAGCGCGGTCAGCCGGGCGATGGTCTCCAGGACCTCAGGGGCGACGGTGATCTTGCCGCAGGTGGGGGACTCGTCCATAGCATCCTCGCTTCAAGCTCATCCCGACATCACCAGTCCGCCGTCCACGGGCAGGACGACGCCGGTGATGAAAGCAGCCTCGTCGGAGGCCAGGAAGGCCACGGCGTAGGCGATCTCCTCGGCGCGGCCGAGGCGGCGCAGTGGCGCGGCCTCGATCGCCTTCTGACGCAGCTCCTCCGGCAAGACGGAGGTCAGGTCGGTGGGGATCAGGCCGGGGGCGACGACGTTGACGGTGATCCCGCGCGGGCCCAGTTCCTTCGCCAGGCTCTTGCTGAAGCCGATCACGCCGGCCTTGGCAGCGGCGTAGTTGGACTGGCCGCCCTGTCCGGCGATGCCGACCACGGAGGAGATGTTGATGATCCGCCCGCTGCGCTGGCGCACCATCGTCCGCGCCGCCGCCTTGCAGGTGTTGAACAGGCTCTTCAGGTCCACCTGGATGACCGTGTCCCAGTCTTCCTCGCGCATCATCAGCAGGAGTTGGTCGCGGGTGGTGCCGGCGTTGTTGACCAGGATGTCCAGCCGGCCGTAGGCATCCACGGCAGTCTGGATGAGCGCCTGCGCGGCGGTGAAGTCACTCACGTCGGCCTGCACGGCGATCGCCTGGCCATCCTCGGCGCGGATCGCCGCGACGACCTCATCGGCGGCGGCGCTGTTCCGCTGGAAATTGACCACGACCGCCGCCCCGCGACGGCCCAGTTCCAGCGCGATCGCCCGTCCGATCCCCCGCGACGCGCCGGTGACGACGGCAGCTTTTCCCTGCAGAGGCTTGTTCACCGTATCCACTCCCTCACGGAACGCGGAACACGCACCACGTTACGTGTTCTGTCTCACGAGCCCAATACCTGCTCCGTAGTCAGACCTTCCACGGCGGGTTCGATCCGCCGCAGCAGGCCGGTCAGCACGTCGCCGGGGCCGATCTCGACGAAGCGATGGACGCCCCGGTCGATCATCCAGCGCACCGACTCGCGCCAGCGGACGGGGGAGGTCAGTTGCTGACCGATGGCCTGGCGGATCGCCTCCGGGTTGGTCAGCGGCGCAGCGGCGCGGTTGGAGACGACCGGTACCTGGGGCGGGCGGAAGGTGACGCGGGCGAGCACGGCGCGGAAGGTGGTTGCCGCCCGGCGCATCAACGGCGAGTGGGCGGCGATGCTGACCGCCAGGCGGAGCACCCGCCGCGCGCCCGCCGCCCGCAGCGGTTCCGCGGTCGCCTGCAGCGCGCGCTCGTCGCCGGAGATGACCACCTGACCAGGACAGTTATCGTTGGCGATGCCGACGAATCCGCCGGTCTCCGTGCGCACCCGTTCGCAGATCTCCTCCACCTGCGGCGCTTCCAGCCCCAGCACCGCTGCCATCCCGCCCGGCTGTTGCTCCCCCGCCTCCTTCATCAGCCGCCCGCGCTCGCGCACCAACTGCAGCGCATCCTCGAAATCCAGCGCGCCGGCGGCGACCAGCGCGCTGAACTCGCCCAGGCTGTGCCCGGCCACGAACGCCGGCCGCTCCAGACGGCCTTCCAGCGCCCGCAGCGCGGCCACGCTGACCGTCAGCAGGGCCGGCTGAGTATAGGCTGTGTCGTTCAACTGCTCTTCCGGCCCTTCGACGCAGAGCCGGGCGACAGGCCAGCCCAACACGCGCTCCGCACGGGCAAACACCTCCGCTGCCTGCGGATGGACGAGCAGTCCCTGGCCCATGCCGACCTTCTGGGAACCCTGTCCGGGAAAAACCAGCGCCAGGTCCGCTGGAGTCATCGGCGTTTCTCCTACTTCTTCTTCTTGTCTTTCTTGTCTACGTCAATCACCTCGCGCCCCCGGTAGGTGCCGCAACTGGGGCAGACGTGGTGCGGGAGCGTGGGCTCCTTGCACTTCGGGCACGTTACCAGGGTGGTCAGGGCCATCGCGTAGTAGTGGCTGCGGCGCCGATCTCGACGCCCCTTGGATAGCTTGCGCTTGGGAACAGCGGCCATTCTTTTCTCCTTACGCCCATTTCTCGAATCACTGTGTGAGGGGGTATTATAGGTTACAGTGGTGAACCTGTCAAGGTGATTTGCCTTTTGCCTGTTTCTGTAGTACACTACCCGCCAGCATCTTTCGGGAGGACAACGAAGCATCATGGCAGAAGAAGGACGCAGGAAGGCGCTGGAGACGGCGCTCGCGACGCTGACGAAGCGGTTTGGCGAGGGGACGGTGATGCGGTTGGGGGAGGCCAGCCACCTGGCGGTGGAGGTTATCCCGACCGGCTCGCTGTCGCTGGACATCGCCCTGGGGGTGGGCGGGGTGCCGCGCGGGCGGGTGACCGAGATCTACGGTCCCGACGGGGCGGGCAAGACGACCCTGGCCCAGCATATCGTCGCCGAGGCGCAGAAGATGGGCGGGGTGGCGGCGTATGTGGATATGGAGCACGCGCTGGACCCGGCCTACGCGGCGGCCTGCGGGGTGGACGTGGACGGGCTGTACATCTCGCAGCCGGACACGGGGGAGCAGGCGCTGGAGATCGCCGAGGCATTGGTGCGCAGTGGGGCGATGGACGTGGTGGTGATTGACTCGGTGGCCGCGCTGGTGCCGCGGGCGGAGCTGGAAGGGGAGATGGGCGACAGCCACCCCGGCCTGCAGGCGCGGCTGATGAGCCAGGCGTTGCGCAAGCTGTCGGGGGCGATCAAGCAGTCGAACACGGCGATGATCTTCACCAACCAGTTGCGGGAGAAGATCGGGGTGATGTTCGGCAGTCCGGAGACGACGTCTGGGGGACGGGCGTTGAAGTTCTACGCCTCGGTGCGTCTGGACGTGCGGCGGGTGACGGGGATCAAGGAGAAGGGCGAGGTCATCGGCAGCCGGACGCGGGTGCGGGTGACGAAGAACAAGGTCGCCCCGCCGTTCCGCGTGGCGGAGTTCGACATCGTCTACGGGCAGGGGATCAGCCGCGAGGGGGATGTGCTGGACCTGGCGGTGGAGTACGGGG
>DAOTYW010000251.1:0-7097 GCA_034434755.1 Anaerolineae bacterium
GGTCACGAGTGGTTCTTTCCGTTCAATCCGTTCCCAGCATCCGTTGACAGCATGCCCCGATCGGGCGGTGTCAAAGCGCGGCGCAGTAGGGTAAGCAGATACAAAAAAGATACGATCGCGGGGACACCGCGTCACCCCAGACGGTCCTTATAGATGAGGTAGATCAGCAACAGCATCCACGGGATGAGCCCCGCGCATGTCCCTGCCCATACATCCGACATGCCAATGGTACTTCGCACGGGACGGTTGATCCAGGGGTTGTCAGGCAGGTAGATAACCGGCACGCGTCCGCTCGCCTGGGTCATGTACCATTGTTCTGCCGTGATCGGACACCAGAGATTGCGTCGGCCCAGCCGGTCAGCACAGGAATACCACGTATTGGAGCCGCCAGCGCGAAATCGGTAGCGGACGGAATACTCGCCGTTTTCGACGTCCCAGTCAGACAGAAGTGCATCCACTGTGACACCGCGATTTTGTAAGGCGAGCTCGTCATACAATGACGTGATGCCGAGATAGAGCATGGCGGGGGAAAAGACGAGATAAAGAAAAATCAGCAAGCCCCTCCCAATATAGATATCGAGTTTCGAGGATAGCCTGATTGCTCTCATCGGTTGATCGGGAGCCGGGCGACGCCGGGCTCGGCATGCATCCGGTCGCACGCGCTCTCTCCCGGCGCCGGCCCATGCCGCAGATTCGATGTCAGCGCGCACATCACTATTGTGTGGGCCCGACTTCCACGTATAACACAAGTCCTTACCGATGTCAATCTCACGAGGGGGTACGGACCGGCACCCAGCCAGGGGAAGTGGAAGCTTTGGCGATGACGAGGAGGGGCGAAACGTCGCCGGGCCGACGGCCGACTCTACAGCCGGGCGCGGCGCAGGCGCAGGCTGTTGCCGACGACGGTGACGCTGCTGAAAGCCATGGCGAAGGCAGCCAGGATGGGATGGAGCTGACGCAGCAGGTCCGGCAGCCAGGCCAGCGGATAGAGCACCCCCGCTGCCACCGGGATCAGGACGATGTTGTAGAAGAAGGCCCAGAACAGGTTCTGGCGGATCGTGCGCATCGTTGCCCGGCTGAGGGCCAGCGCCTGGGGTACGGCGCGCAGGTCGCCGCGCATCAGCGTCACGTCGGCGGTCTCCATCGCCACATCGGTGCCCGTCCCCAGGGCGATGCCGACGTCCGCCTGGGCCAGCGCCGGCGCGTCGTTGATGCCATCGCCGACCATAGCTACCCGCCTCCCCCCGGCCTGCAACCGCTGCACCTGCGCGGCCTTGTCCGCCGGCAGGACCTCGGCCAGGACAAGGTCAATGCCCACCTGAGCGGCGATGGCCTCGGCGGTGCGGCGGTTGTCGCCGGTGAGCATCACGACCTCCAGCCCCAGCCGGTGGAGCTCAGCCACCGCTTCAGCCGAGCCGTCCTTCAGCGTGTCGGCGATGCCCAGCACCCCCACTGCCTGGCCATCGGCGGCGACGACCACGGTCGTGCGCGCCGCCGCCTGCAGCCGTTCGACCCCGGCAGCCAGTTCGCCCAGCGGCACGCCTTCCTCGGCGATCCAGTCGGGCTGTCCGACCCGCAGTGCGCGTCCGTCCACCCGCGCGCGGATGCCCCGCCCGGCCACCGCCTCGAAGTCCTGCGGGTCGCTCAGGGCCAGCCCGCGCCGCTGCGCCGCTTCGACAATCGCCTGCCCCAGCGGGTGCTCGGAACCGCGCTCGGCGCTCGCCGCCCATTGGAGGAGGGTTTCAGGTGACAAGGTTTCGGGTCGACCTGAAACGTGAAACGTGAAACGTGAAACAAGCACGTCCGTGACCTCGGGCCTGCCCTGCGTGAGCGTGCCGGTCTTGTCCAGCACGACCATCCGCACCTGTTGGGCGGTCTCCAGGGCAGCGCTGTTCTTGAACAGGATGCCCAGCTCCGCCCCGCGCCCGCTGCCGACCATGATCGCTGTGGGGGTGGCCAGCCCCAGGGCGCAGGGGCAGGCGATGACCAGCACCGCTACCAGGCGGATCATCGCCGTCGTGAAGTCGCCGCTGGCGATCCACCAGCCGGCGAAGGCGATCAGGGCCGCGGCGACGACCGCCGGGACGAAGACCCCCGCCACCCGGTCGGCCAGCCGCTGGATGGGCGCCTTGCTCCCCTGCGCCTGACGCACCAGGCGGATGATCTGCGCCAGGGCCGTTTCCGCGCCAACCCGCGTGGCCTCGAACATGAGCAACCCCTGGCGGTTGATCGTTGCCCCGATGACCGGGCTGCCGGGCCCCTTGTCCACCGGCAGCGGTTCACCGGTGAGCATGCTCTCGTCCACCGCCGAGTGGCCCTCCACCACCACGCCATCCACCGGGATGCGCTCGCCGGGGCGGACGAGCACCCGGTCGCCCAGGTGGACCTCCTCCACAGGCACGTCGCTCTCCACGCCGTCGCGCACCACCCGCGCCGTCTTCGGGCGCAGGCCCATCAGCGCCTTGATCGCCGCGCCGGTGTGCCCCTTCGCCTGCGCTTCCAGCAGCTTGCCCAGCTTGATCAGGGTAATGATCACGGCGGCGGTCTCGAAATAGAGGTGATGACCGGCAGCGGGGAAGAGCAACACGGCCAGGCTATAGAGGTAGGCCACCGAGGAGCCCAATGCCACCAGCACGTCCATATTGGCCGTGCGGTTGCGCAGGGCATAGAAGGAGCCGACGTAGTAGTCCCAACCGGTGATGAACTGCACCGGCGTGGCCAGGGCGAGGAAGAGCCAGTCGACCCACGGCTGGTGCGCCCAATGGCCCAACAGCCCCAGGTCGCGGCCCATGCTCATGAGAAAGAGCGGCAGGGCGAAGGCCACGCCGATCCAGAACTTGCGCCGCTGATCGGCGATCTCGGCCTGGCGGGCCTGCGCTTCGACGTCCTCCAGCTCTGCTGGCGTGGCCGCCCGGACGACGCCATAACCGGCGGCCTCGACGGCCTGCACCAGGGCGGAGACAGAGGCGGCGTCGGGGGCATAGGCCACGTCGGCGCGCTCGGTGGCGAAGTTGACCGTCACCTCGACGACGCCGGGCACCCGCTTCAGCGCCCGCTCGACCGTCAACGCGCAGTTAGCGCAGGTCATGCCGGTGATGGGCAGGGTCAGGCGAGTGGGTTCGGCCATGGCTTCTCCGTGTTGCGTGTTCCGTGGTTCTTGCCTCTCACTACACCTCAGCGGGGTAGTGGATCTCGCGAAGGAGCGAGGCGATCTTGTCCCAGTTGGCGGGGGGCTGCCACTCGACAGTGACCATTTTGCTCGCCGCGTCGCCCTCGACGCGCTGCACGCCCGCCAGCGCGCTCAGCTCGCGTTGGATCGTCATCACACAATGCCCGCAACTGATGTTCGGCACCCGAAAGGTTTTCCGTTCCATCGTCATTTTCCCCCCCCCCCGTACTTTTTTAGAAGATTATCCTCATTATAAACCCGTTGGGGGCGAAAAGCAAGACCTGGTGGAATCTCCGATGGAATTCTAACGTGCAGCGTCACTGCCTACCCTCTGCCAGGCCTGACGCTGGCGCGGCCAGCATTCTGGCCCCTCACCCCAGCCCCTGGCCCCCGCCGGTAGGGGGTGGGGTGAGGGCTCGGCGCCGCGGACGGTAGGCAGTTACTGCGCAACACGAAAAAAGCGCACCGCTGCATGCAGCGGTGCGCTCGATGGGACGAAACGTGCGGTTACTCCGGCGCGGCCTGATTGAACATGCCCATCAGGCGGGCCTTGCGCCGGGCGGCGTTGTTCTTGTGGATGATGCCCTTTTCCGCCGCCTTGTCCAGCGCGCTGTAGGCCTCCCGCACTGCCGCGCGGGCCTCGTCCACCTGCCCGGCGCGGATCAGTTCACGGGCCTTCTTGACCGCCGTGCGCGCCCGGCTGCGGACGATGCGATTGCGCAACCAGCGCCGCCTGTTCTGACGCACCCTCTTCAGAGCCGACTTCGTGTTGGCCAACTTCTTCCTCCCAGTCCCCTTCCGTGCGAACTCCTGATGATAACGGGGACATTCTACCGCACTTTGCCGAATTTGTCCAGAGGCATTCGCCCGATGCTTCGCTCCTAAGCGTTCGTCCGGCGCTGGCGCGAGTCGAGTGCCTTGTTGATCTCCGCCACCACTGCCGGGACGCACAGCAGCGGCCCGACGATCTCCCACTCGCGCAGCCCCAGCGGCACTGTGTCGAAGATCGGCTGCAGGAAGGGCAGGTAGACCGCTCCCAACATCAACAGCAGCGACGCGCCGACGGCGTATTGCATCGTGCGGTTAGTGAAGATGCCCAGGCGCAAGAGCGGGTAGCGTTCCGAGCGGGCCGTATAGGCGCGCAGCAGTTCCGACGCGGACAGGGTGACGAACGCCATCGTCTGCGCCAGTTCCAGGTGGCCATTCCCCCAGCGTAACCCCTGGAGAAACGCGATCAGCACGACCGTGGTGATGGCGATGGTCTGGACGACGATGCCACGGATCATCGGGCGGTTGATCACCGGTTCCTTCGGCGGGCGCGGCGGCTGATCCATGATGTCCGGGTCGCCCTTCTCCAACCCCAACGCCAGCGCCGGCGCGCCATCGGTGAGCAGGTTGAGCCACAACAATTGGATCGGCACCAACGGCGGTGGATAGCCGGCGGCCGTAGCCAGGAAGATGACCATGATCTCGGCCATGTTGCAGGAGAGCAGGAAGTAGACGAACTTGCGGATGTTGGAGTAGATGATCCGCCCCTGCTCGATGGCGGAGACGATGGAGGCGTAGTTGTCATCGGTGAGCACCATGTCGGCCACTTCTTTGGAGACATCGGTGCCAGTGATGCCCATCGCCACGCCGATGTCGGCGCGCTTGAGGGCCGGCGCGTCGTTGACCCCGTCGCCGGTCATCGCCACGATGTGGCCACGGGCCTTCAGCGCCTCGACAATGCGCACCTTGTGCTGCGGGCTGACGCGGGCGAAGACGTCCACCTCCTCGATCCGCTCGACCAGTTCCGCATCCGACATCGCGTCCAGCACCGCGCCGGGGATCACCTGACCGCCGGGCCGCAACAAACCGACCTGTGCGCCGATGGCGCGGGCGGTTTCCGGGAAGTCGCCGGTGACCATGATCGAGCGGATGCCGGCCCGCCGGGCCTTCTCGACCGCCGGACGCACCTCTGGGCGCGCCGGGTCAATCATCGCGATCAGGCCGATCAGCGTCAGCTCCCCCTCCATGTCCTCCGCATCCAGTTGCGGCGCGCCCTGCTCATCTACCGGCAGCTCGTCGAGCATCCGGTAGGCCACCGCCAGCACGCGCAGCGCCTCCTGTCCCAGGTCGCGGTTGATGTTCTCGATGTGTTGGCGGCGGGCGGGGGTGAGCGGTACGTCCACCTCGCCCTCCAGGATGGCGCGGCAGCGCGGCAGGATGGCGTCCGGCGCGCCCTTGACGTAGGCGATGTAGCCACGGGAGCGCTTCTCCTCCATCCCGTCGCCCTCTTCCTCCTCCTGGCGGTTGTTCAGGCGATGGACGGTGGTCATGCGCTTGCGGTCGGAATCGAAGGGGATCTCGGCCACACGCGGCTGACGCGCCTCCACCTCCTCGCGCCACAGGCCGGCCTTCGCCGCCGCCACGACCAGCGCCCCCTCGGTGGGATCGCCCACCATCCGATAGCCGTCGCCATCCTTCTCCAGTCGCGCATCGGAGCAGAGCAGGCTGCCGGTCAGCAGGGCGATCGCCTCCGGGTGCTCGGACAGGACAGCGGTCCCTGCGGAGTGGGTGAACTCGCCGACCGGATGGTAGCCCTCGCCGGAGATGTCCAGCCGGTGCTCGGCGAAGTAGAGGCGCACGGCGGTCATCTGGTTCTGCGTCAGCGTGCCGGTCTTGTCCGAGCAGACCGCCGTGGCCGAACCGAGGGTCTCCACAGCGGGCAGGCGGCGGATGAGCGCGTTGCGACGCACCATCTCGCGCATCCCCAGGGCCAGGCAGATCGTGACCACCGCCGGCAACCCCTCCGGCACGGCAGCGATAGCCAGGCTCACCGCGACCAGGAACAGTTCGACCACCATTTCGGCATAGCGCTCGAAATAGGTCGCTGCCTGGGCGTGGAACAGCAGCCCCAGGTCGGTATCCCGCACCACGGCGACGATGAAGACCAGGGCGCAGATCGCCAAAGCTCCCCAGCCCAGCCAGTGCCCCAACTGGTCGAGGCGGCGCTGGAGGGGAGTGGCCTCCTCCTCGTAGGACTGGATCATCTCGGCGATGTGGCCGATCTGGGTGCGCATGCCGGTCTCCACCACCACCCCGCTGCCGCGCCCGTATGTGACCGTGGTGCCCATGAAGGCACTGTTGACCCGGTCACCCACCGTCGCGTCGGCGGGCACGGCTTTGGCGACATTCTTCTGCACCGGCACCGACTCGCCGGTGAACGACGCCTCGTCAATCTGCAAGTTGACCGACTCGATCAGCCGCAGGTCGGCGGGGACATAGTTGCCAGCCTCCAGAAAGACAATATCGCCGGGCACCAGTTCGCGGGCCGGGATGGTGATCCGATGGCCATCGCGCAGCACCCGCGCGTCGGGCGCGGCCATCTTCTTGAGCGCGGCCAGCGCCTCCTCAGCGCGGCGTTCCTGGACCACGCCCAGGATGGCGTTGAGGGCAACGATGGCCAGGATCGCCGCCGCGTCCACCACCTCGCCCAGGACGAGGGAGATGATCGCAGCGGCGATGAGGATGAGGATGAGGAAGTTGTTGAACTGGTCGAAGAGCATCTTCCAGATGGTGGGACGGGGGCGTTCGGCCAGTTCGTTGGGGCCATACCGGCCCAGGCGCAGCGCGGCCTCTGCCGCCGTCAGGCCGCGCTGGATGTCGCTGCTCAACGTGGCAAGCGTCTCTTCCAATGTCCGGGCATGCCAGGCTGTGTTTTGGCTCACGATACCGGGATCCTTTCCGTTTGGCATCATAGAGACGGCCTGCTGGGCCGTCTCCATGAGATCGTGGCCATTATAGCATAAGCGCCACAAACGCCAAGCGTGGGCAACCGAATGATCCGTTTACCCATCGGTCACAACTTAAGGCCCAGCTTGCCCCGGAAATCGCCGCTTTGCGGCTTCCGCCCGCCGCTAAACCGGCGGGCTCATAGCTGAAGCCC
>DAOTYW010000252.1:0-19648 GCA_034434755.1 Anaerolineae bacterium
CGCCAGGCCGCTTTGCGGCAGGCAGACCGGTCAAGGGCAACTACCAGAGCATCTGGCGGTAGGACCACGCACCGACCCTCCCGCAGGCTGACAGCCTGTGGGAGGGTTATTCGGCCCGGCCCAGGACGTGCGCGCTGTGCGTCTCCAGCAGCGCGCGCGCCCGCTCGACGAGACGCTCCATCACATCCGGCCCGCCCCCCAACTCCGCGCTCGTCACCGGCTGGGCGAACGAGATCGCCGGTTCCACCAGCAGCTCGCGTGGAAAGAGCATCTGCTGCATCACCTGGAAGAACTCGGCGACGCGCTGCCGGTCGCCCAACTCTCTGCGCAGGCGGGTGATCGGGCTGCGCAGCCACTCCGACGCCAGCACCCCGCTGACGATGGTCACCAGCACCTGGGCCTGGGGAACGCAGCGCAGCATCACCGCCAGGCTGGGCGACCAGCTCTCCAGTCTCTGAACCGCACCGGGCAACACCGCCGGGTCAGGATCGATCTGCCCGCTGGGGAAGATCAGCAGCGCCCCACCCTCCCGCAGGTGGCGGATGGCCGCCCGCACGACGGCCATGCGCTCGTGGACATCTTGCTGCGCGCAATAAATGAGGTGGTTGGCCGTGGCCGGCAGGCTGCGGATGAAGGGGACGCTGGTGGCGACGATCTTGAGGCCGTTCCGCGGCACCTGGGCAGCGATGGCCAGGGAATCACAGGTGCCGGGGTGATTGGCAGCGATCAGCAGCGGCCCCTCGGTCGGGATATGCTCGCTGCCGCGCGCGACCACGGCGCGGGCGAAGTGGGGCAGCACCCAACGCGCAGCCTCACAGAACCCATGCTGGGCCACGCGTTCATCGAACGCAGCAGCCAGTTGGGCGAAGCGCTGTGTGGGCGGGTGGAACAGCGGGCCGAGCAGCCGTTGCGCCCACCCGCCGGATATCCCCAGGGCCTTGAAGATCTCACTGGTGATGAACCGTCGCAGGTCCTCGACGTTTGCGGGTGAACTCATCGCCCTGCTCCCTTGCTCCCCTGCCTCTTGCCCCCTACTTCCTCAACTGCTCCGCCGCCTCGAAACCGGCTGCCAGCGCCTTCATGTTGTTCTCTTCCGTCCCCCGCGGCGCGCGGGCGCGCACGGCCGCTTCCAGCGACTCGCGGGAGACCAGCCCGGTCAGTCCCGCCAGCAACCCCAGGGCCACCACGTTGGCGTAGATCTCCCGCCCGGCCGCCTGGCGGGCCAGTTCGGTGATCGGCACCCGCACCGCCTGGGTCGTCGGGGCGCGGGCAACCTCATCGGCGTCCACGATCAGCAGCCCGCCCTTGCGCATCCGCTCGGCGTAGCGGTCGCACGCCTCCTGGCTCATGCACAGCAGGATGTCCGCGTCGAGCACTTCGGGATAGTGAATCGGTTGGTCGGCGATGATCACCTCGGCCCGGCTGGCCCCGCCGCGCGCCTCGGGGCCATACGACTGCGTCTGCACCACCTGCCTGCCGTCGCGTAGGGCCGCGTCGGCCAGGAGGATGCCGGAGAGGATCATCCCCTGTCCACCCGTGCCGGCCAGTCGGATCTCCACTCGTCTCTTCATCGCCCCGCCTCCGACCGCTCGACGATCTCCCGATACAGTTGCGTATACTCCCGCAGGTCCTGCCGATCGGCGAAAACGCCGCGGATGATCTTCTGCGCCCGCTCTTCTGCCGGCAGCTCCTCGGCCTGTTGGAGGGTGACGCTGTTCTCCTTTAAACGGCGCATCATGTCGGGCGCGGTCCCCCATCGGTTCAGCCGCCCGATGGTCGTGTGGCAATAGCTGATCGCCTCGACCACCGAGAACCCCTCGCGCTGGATGGACTGGCTGATGTACTTCTGCAGCTCGGTGACGTGGAAGACCGTGCTGCGGGCGACGAAGGACGCCCCCGCCGCAGCGGCCAGCTCGGCGATGCGGAACGGCGGTTCGATGTGCCCATAGGGGGCCGTGGTCGCCCGCGCCTGGAGGGGCGTAGTCGGCGAGTACTGCCCGCCGGTCATCCCGTAGGTGACGTTGTTGACCACGATCGTCGTCAGGCCGATGTTGCGCCGGGCGGCGTGGATGAAATGGTTGCCGCCGATTGCCAGCGCGTCGCCGTCGCCCATCACCACGATCACCTTCATCTCCGGCTTCACCAGCTTCAGTCCGGTGGCGAAGGCCAGCGCCCGTCCATGGGTCGTGTGCAAGGTGTTGAAGTCCACGTAGACCGGCATGCGCCCGGTGCAGCCGATGCCGGAGATCATGGCGATGTCGTTCTTGTCAATCCCCAACTCGTCCACCGCGCGGATGATCGCTCCCATCACGATGCCGATGCCACAGCCGGCGCACCAGACGCCGGGGAACTTCTTGCTGTGGCGCAGGTAGCGGTGATGGACACGGGATTCAGGTTGCGCTTTCATTCGTACCACTCCTCGATAGCGACCAGGATTTGGGACGGGTGGATCATCTCCCCGTCGGCGCGGTTGACGCGGTGGACCTTGCGCCGCCCGACGACCCGCTCCACCTCCAGGGCAATCTGCCCCAGGTTCATCTCCGGCACCACGACGCGGTGGATGCGCTCGGTCGCCCGCTCCACCACCTCCTCCGGGAACGGCCACAGCGTCTGCAGGCGCAGGAAGCCGACCCGCCGCCCGCGGGCGCGGGCCTGTTCCACCGCATGACGCGCCGCCCGCGCCGTGCCCCCGTAGCTCACCACCAGCGTGTCCGCCTCCTCGATCCCATCCTCTTCATAGAGCAGGATGTCGGACAGGCTGCGGTTGATCTTGCGGAAGACGCGTTCCAGCCACGGCTCGATCTCATCCACCCGCTCGGTCGGGTAGCCGAGCTCGTCGTGGTGCAGGCCGGTGATGTGGTAGCGATACCCCTCGCCGAAGGGCACCAGCGGCGGCACGTCGGCGGGGAAGTTCTCGTACGGCTTGTACCACTCCGGTGGTACCAGCGTCGTCTCCCGCTCGATCCGTTCGACGCTGGCGTAGTCGGGCAGCTCGACCCCCTCGCGCATGTGGCCGACGACCTCGTCCATCAGCAGGATGACCGGCGTGCGGTAGCGCTCGGCAAAGTTGAACGCCTTCACCGTCAGATCGAACGTCTCGCGCACGCTGGCCGGGGAAAGCGCGATGATCGGATGGTCGCCGTGCGTCCCCCAGCGCGCCTGCATCACGTCCCCCTGCGCCGGGCTGGTCGGCCGGCCGGTGGACGGGCCGAGCCGCTGCACATCCACGACCACGCAGGGGATCTCGGCCATCGCCGCGTAGCCGATGTTCTCCTGCATCAGACTGAAGCCGGGGCCGGAGGTGGCGGTCATCGCCTTCGCTCCGCCCACCGACGCGCCGATGATCGCCGCCATTGAGGCGATCTCGTCCTCCATCTGGATGAAGACGCCGCCGACCCGCGGCAGCCGGCGGGCCATGATCTCGGCGATCTCGGTAGCCGGTGTGATCGGGTAGCCGGCGAAGAACCGGCAGCCAGCAGCGATGGCCCCCTCGGCGCAGGCTTCGTCTCCCTGCATCAAGAGCGGTGTCATTTCCCCTCCTCGTCGGTCACATCGGTGACGAAGATGGCGAAGTCCGGGCAGTGCAGCTCGCACCAACGACACGCCGTGCACTGCTCCGGACGGGCCACGATCACCTTCCCATCCTCATCCTGTTCCAACACCTTCAGCGGGCAGAACGCCACGCACAGCCCGCAGCCCTTGCACCATTTCGAGAAGACGGACACCCGTCCCCGGCGCTTCTTCCTTTTAGCCACAACCTGGGACGCTTGTTCGGTCACACCCTCTTCCAGCATTCGTCGGACCTCCTCGCAGCAGCATTGCCTCGGTCAGCGATTATACCACCAACCCATGTTTCTGCCATGCCGGTTGAAACTCTCCCGCGAATGTGGTACAATACCCGCCAGCGTAACTGCGCACCCTCCTGCAGGTTGGGGAGTGGCCGAGCCACGAATCGGAGTGGCCATGGAAGTGCGATTCGAGCCGCACATTGCGCCCAAACCTGTGGGAGGGTGAGCAGGGCGGATAACTACAGATTCGACAAGAGAGTTGGGCAATATGATGGTCAAACGCGGCTTGGCGCGCTCGGAATGGATCCTGTCCGGGCCAGAGACGCAGAAGGTGCTGGAGGGGTGGAGCATACGCCACATCCAGGTATGGGAACCCCCCACGGACGTCTACGAGATCGAAGCCGGCCTGGTCATCCGCGTCGAGATCGCCGGCGTGGAGGCGGAAGACCTGTCCATTGCCGTGAGCAACCGCACGTTGACGATCACCGGCCTGCGCCGCGATCTGGACGCCAAACAAGCGTTCTACCAGATGGAAATCCGCTACGGGGAGTTCCACACCGAGGTCTACCTCCCCTGGGCGGTGGATGCCGACCAGGTTCAGGCGACCTACGAAGCGGGGTTCCTGCGGGTTGTGGTGCCGCGGCCGTCGGCCCGCCGTGTGCCGGTGCTGCGGGTCGGCGATCCGACCGAAAGCGAGGGATGCAAATAACGTGAGCTGGATGGAACAGATCTTCAAGCCCGTCTACATGCCGGCAATCGCTCAATTGGGCATGGGGGAAAAGGCCTCGCCCGAGGGCGAGGGCCGCAGCGAATGGACGATCCCCCCCACCCTGCCGATCCTGCCCCTGCGCGGGTTGGTAGTCTACCCGCTGACCGCCGTGCCGATCCGCGTCGGCCAGCCGCGCTCCGTCCGCCTGGTGGATGACGCGGTGGTCGGCAACCGGCTCATCGGCCTGGTGGCCAGCAAGAACCCGGAACTGACCGATCCCGGCCCCGACGACATCTACCCCATCGGCACCGTCGCCATTGTCCACCGGCTGTTCAAAGCGCCCGACGATACGATCACCCTGGCCATGCAGGGCATCCGCCGCTTCCGCATCGAGGAGTTCGTCTCCCTCGAACCGTACATGACGGCGCGGGTGACCGAGATCCCCGAGACCATCGAACAGTCCATCGAGATCGAGGCCCTGCAGCGCTCGGTCACCGATACCTTCCGCCGCCTGGCCGAACTGGCCCCGGCGATCCCCGAAGAGCTGCTGCTGATGGCGCTCAACCTGGACAATCCACTCCAGCTCGTCTACGCTATCGCCACCTACGTCCGCCTCAGCCTGGAGGACGCACAGCGGCTGCTGGAAATGGACAGCACCCACGAGAAGTTGCGCGCTCTGCTGGGACTGCTGACCAAAGAACTGGAAGTCGCCGAACTGGGGCGCAAGATCCAGACCGACGCCCAGTCCGAACTGGAAAAGACGCAGCGCGAGTACATCCTCCGCGAGCAACTCAAGGCTATCCAAAAAGAGCTCGGCGAGTCCAGCGAGCAGCAAATGGAGGTGGAGGAGTTCCGCCGCAAGATCGAAGAGTCCGGCATGCCCGAAGAGGCGGAGAAAGAAGCCCGTCGGGAGCTGGAACGGCTGAGCAAGCTGCCCACCGCCGCCGCCGAGTACGGCGTCATCCGCACCTACCTGGACTGGCTGGTCAGCCTGCCGTGGAACGTGGCGACGGTGGATGACCTGGACATCGCTCACGCCCGTCAGGTGCTAGATGAGGACCATTACGACCTGGAGGAGATCAAGAAACGCATCCTGGAGTACCTGGCCGTGCGCAAGCTGAAGGACGAGCGCCGGCAGGAGCGGCAGGCCGAGCAGTCCACCGATCAGATCCGCCGCGAACGGGAGGGGGTGATCCTCTGCTTCGTCGGCCCGCCGGGGACGGGCAAGACCAGCCTGGGCCAGTCCATCGCCCGCGCCCTGGGACGCAAGTTCATCCGCCAGTCGTTGGGCGGCATGCACGACGAGGCGGAGATCCGCGGCCACCGCCGCACTTACATCGGCGCCCTGCCCGGCCGGATCATCCAGGCCCTCCGCCGCGCCGGCAGCCGCAACCCGGTCTTCATGCTCGATGAGGTGGACAAGATCGGCATGGACTTCCGCGGCGACCCCGCTGCCGCGCTGCTGGAGGTGCTCGACCCGGAGCAGAACCGCGAGTTCCGCGACCACTACCTGGACGTGCCATTCGATCTCTCGCAGGTGATGTTCATCACCACGGCCAACCTGCTCGACCCCATCCCGCCGCCGCTGCGCGACCGGATGGAGATCCTCCAGCTCTCCGGCTACACGGAGATGGAGAAGGTGCGCATCGCCCAGGGCTATCTGGTGCCCCGCCAGCGACGGGAGAACGGCCTGCGCGCCGACGAGATCACCTTCACCGACGGCGCGCTGCGGCGCATGATCCGCGAGTACACCCGCGAGGCCGGCGTGCGCAACCTGGAACGCCAGATCGGCCGCGCCTGCCGCAAGGTCGCTACCGCCCTGGCCGAGGACAAGAAGTCCGCCCGCCGGGTGACGGCGCGCAACGTCCCCAGCTACCTGGGCCGCCCGCTCTTCTTCGAGGAGACCGCCCTGCGCACCGAGATACCCGGCGTGGCCACCGGCCTGGGCTGGACGCCCACCGGCGGTGATGTGATGTTCTTCGAGGCCACGCGCATGCCCGGCGAAAAGGGCTTCCAGGTCACCGGCCAGTTGGGCGACGTGATGAAGGAATCGGCCCAGGCTGCCCTCAGCTACGTCCGCTCGAAGGCAGACACGCTCGGTATCCCGGCGGACTTCTTCGCCCATAACGACATCCACGTCCACGTCCCGGCCGGCGCGATCCCCAAGGACGGCCCGTCGGCTGGCGTGACCATCGCCACGGCCCTCGTCTCCCTGCTGACCGGGCGCACCGTCCGCGCCGACGTCGGGATGACCGGCGAGATCACCCTCCGTGGCCAGGTCCTGCCCATCGGCGGGGTCAAGGAAAAGGTGCTCGCCGCCCACCGCGCCGGCCTGAAGACGGTCATCCTGCCGAAACAGAACGAGAACGACCTGGAAGATGTCCCGGCCGAGGTGCGCAAGCAAATGAACTTCGTCCTCGTCGAACACGTGGACGAGGTGTTCGCGGCGGCGCTGGAAACAGCCGCTAAGGAGGCGCAGTGAGCAAGATTCTGGTGGTGGACGACGACCGCGAAATGGGGCGGCTGCTGAAGATGCTCCTAGAACTGGAGGGCCATCAGGTGATCGTCACCCGCGCCTACGAAGAAGTCATCCCCAGCCTGCGTCAGACAATGCCCGATGTCGCCGTCTTCGATGTGCACGTGCAGGAGCACGAAACGATCCCCCTGGTCGGCCAGATCCGCCAGCAGGCCGACCTGGCCGGCATTCCGATCATTATGACTTCGGGGATGGATCGCAGCCGCGAGTGTCTGCAGGCTGGCGCGAACTGCTTCATGCTCAAACCCTTCACGCCCGATTCCCTCATCGCCACGATCAAGGAGCTATTGCGATAGCCCATGGCTAGAAAAAAGAAACGACCCCAGTCCCAATGGGCGCGGGTGGACCTGCACGTGCATACCCCAGCCTCGGCGGACTATCAGGAAGCGGGCGTCTCCTACCTGGACATCCTCCGCCAGGCGAAAAGCCGGGGAGTGGACATCATCGCCTTCACCGACCACAACACCGTGGCGGGCTACCGGGCGATGATGGAGGAGATCCACGAGCTCGAACTGCTGGAGAAGCGCGGTCGGCTGAGCCAGGCCGAACAGGCGCAGCTCAAGGAGTACCGCGACCTGCGTCAGGACGTCCTCATCCTCCCCGGCTTCGAGTTCACGGCGACCTTCGGTTTCCACATCCTGGGCATCTTCAGCCCACAGACCGACGTGCGCGAACTGGAGTTCTTGCTCCATCAGCTCCACATCCCGATGGACAGGCTGGACGACGGCAGTTCGGAGGTCGGCGCGACTACCGATGTCCTTACCGCCTACCGGGCGATTGACGAGGCCGGCGGGATCGTCATCGCCGCTCACGCCAACTCGGCCAACGGGGTGGCCATGCGCGGCTTCGACTTCGGCGGCCAGACGCGCATCGCCTACACGCAAGACCCCCACCTGCACGCGCTAGAGGTCACCGACCTGGAACGGAAGGGCGGGCAGACGACGGCGCGCTTCTTCGACGGCTCGAAGCCGGAATACCCCCGTCGCATGCGCTGCGTCCAGGGCTCCGATGCCCACCGGCTCAACCGCGACCCGAACAATCCCCACCACCTGGGCGTCGGGGAACGGATCACCGAGGTGCAGCTCTCCGAGACAAGCTTCGAGGCCCTCCGCAAGGTCTTCCTGGGCGATGACCTGACCCTGACCCGCCCCTATCGCCCGGCGGCCAAGGCGCCTTTCGACCATGTCCAGGCGGCGCGGGAGGAAGGCCCCTCGATTGTCCAGGACTTCCACGATCGCTACAGCCTGCGCGGCGGCTACCTGGACGCGATCCTGAACGATATCTGCGCCTTCGCCAACACCAACGGCGGCAACCTGTATATCGGCGTCAGCCCCGATCCGAAAGCGCCGCCGCTGGGAGTCGGCAACCCGCGGCAGACCATGCAGAGCATCCTCGACGAGATCGCCCGCCGCATCACCCCCGCCCTGAATGTGTCGGCGGATATTCTGGAGACACAGGGGAAGAAGGTGGTGCGGCTGCTCGTGCCCCGCGCTCCCGACCCGCCCTACGCCATAGACGACAACAAGATCTATGTGCGCAGCGAGACAGAGACCGGGCTGGCCGTGCGCGACGAGATCGTCAACCTGGTGCGCCGGGCGCTATCGCCCGCCCAGCCGACGCCGCCCCCGCCGGCCATCGAGCCGGTCGCGCCGCCCCGCGCCGCCGAGGCCATCGAACCGCCGCGCACCGGCGTGGAGATCGTCGCCACCGAGGAGCGCCAGGGCGCGCGCTACCATACGATGCGCGACCTGCGCAACGGCAACGTGGTCAAGAACGTCACCCGCCAGTCGGCCCGCAAGCTGTGGCACTACGCGATCACACAGAAAGAGGACAACCCCATCGAGGTGGACAGCCTCCATTGGGAGGGCGACATCGCCCTCATTCGCAAGCGGGAGCGAGGTGGACAGGTGCGCTACGACCTGGCGCAGCGGGCGGACGGCAAGGTGCGCATTTACTACGGCGTCACCGACGACGGCATCCACGGGCCGTGGGCGCGGCTGGTGGGCGCGGAGGCGGAGCCACCTGCCGATTGACACACACAAGACCTCCGAAGTCTTCCGAGACTTCGGAGGTCTGATCCAACGTGGGGCGGGCCGCTGGTCCGCCCATCCGATGGGCCGCCAACCCGCCAGAAGCGGCGGGCGAGCCGCCTGCCCGACAAATGACCGCTAGGGCGGGCCGCCAGCCCGCCGGAAGCGGCGGGCGAGCCGCCCGCCTTACATTACAGTATGTCCAACAGCGCCGGCAGCACCTCGCTCGGCTGTGCCACCAGGCACAGGTCGGCCAGGCCGAAGATCGGCGCTTCGGGGTCGGGGTGGATGGCCAAGATGAAGCCGGCCTTCTCGATGGCGGCGTTGTGGAACGTGTCGCCGCGGATGCCCACGGCCACGTAGACCTTGGGGGCGACCACGACCCCGCGCACGTCCACGATCTGCTCCGCGCCGATCCAGCCCGCGTCGTAGGCGCCGCGGTCGCCGGCCAGGTGGGCGCCCAACCTCTCGGCCAGTTGCCGCACCAGCGCGAAGTCGCCCGCCTGCCGCCCGGCGGCGACGATCAGCGGGGCGTCGCGCAGCGGCAGCGCCGGCGGCTCGAACCCCTCCGCCGGCCCCACCACCCGCACTCTCGGCTCGACCGGCTGAACCTCCACGGCCTTCGGCTCGCCCTTGCGATAGGGGTCGAGGTAAGGCATGGAGAAAGCGCCCGGCTCGACGGTGATACACTGCGGACGGGCCTGCGGGCAGGCGGCGATCTCGAAGTACTCGCCGCCGTAGATCGGGAAGGCGCCCTGCACGGCGCGGGTGGACTGGTCGAGGGTGACCGCCGTGACGTGCTCGATCAGTCCGCCGCCCATGCGCTGGGCCAGCCGCGCCGCCAGCTCCTGCCCGGCAGGGGTCGCGCCGAACATGACCACCTCCGGCCGCTCGGCGGCGAAGAGGTCAGCCAGGACGTTCACGTATGGCTCCAGGGCAAAGGGGGCCAGCGCCGGATGCCCGGCCACGCGCACGCCGTCGGCTCCGGCCTGGTAGAGCGGCTGGGCCAGTTCGGCCACGGAATCGCCCAGCAGGACCCCGTAGACGTAGGCGCCCAGCGAGTCGGCCAGGGAGCGCGCCGCGCCGATAGCCTCCAGCGTCACCGCGGCCAGCGCGCCGTTGACCACGTCGGCCACGACCCAGACGCCGCCGCCTCCGCTCTCAGCCTCGGCGACTTGCTCCTGTTGGGCCATCAAGAGGTCGAGAAACGATGCGTCCATTGGCGCCTCCTTACCCGCGTACCCACTTGCGCAGCGCGTCCGCCGCGACCCGGGCCATCTCTTCCGCCGAACCGCTGACGCGCGTCCCGCGCTCCCGCTCCGGCGGGAAGTCCTGCCCGCGCTCCTCCAGGAGCGGCTGCAGCGCCTCCGCCCCCACCAGCTCGTCCATCGCCCATGTCTCCAGCGCCGTCGCCACGTCGCCCACGCCCTTGTAGACGTTGATCAGGCGCGCGCTATCCGGGTAGCGGAGCTTGAGCGAGCCAGGGGCCAGCGTGACCACCGCCGGCAGTCCTGCCTCGACAGTCAGGTAGCTGGCGCCGTCGCGGACCACCGCCTGGACGCGGCCATTCGTCGCCGTCACGGCCCACGCCCCGACGACCTGCGGCCAGCCGAACGCTTCCGCCAGGCGGATGCCCAACTGGCCCTGTCCGGTGTCCAGCGTCGTCGCCCCGGTCAGGAGCAGGTCAGCCCCGCCCAGCCGCTCGATCGCCGCCACCAGCACGCGGGTCATGACCGCATCCTCGTAGGGCAAGCTGCCGATCCTTCCCTTCAGGTAAACCGCCCGGTCGGCGCCGGCGGCCAACGCCTGGCGCAGCACGTCGTCGTCGGGCAGCGGGCCGCGTGGCAGGGCCACCACCTCGGCCCCCACGGCCTCTTTGATCCGCAGCGCCGCTTCCAGCGCGCAGCGGTCGGCCGGCTGGAGCACATACTCCTCCCGATTGACAAACACCCGCCCCGCTCGCCGGTTGACGACGAGGCCCCGCGGGTCGAGGACCCTACCGATCACCACGATGATGTGCATACCACGCCTCCGATTACGGCCTCACCCTCACCCCCAGCTCGCGGAAGATATTGCTGGCGATGACGATGCGCTGGATCTCGTTGGTGCCCTCGAAGATCTCGGCGATGCGCGCATCGCGGAAGGCACGCTCGATCGGGAAATCCCGCGAGTAGCCCAGCCCGCCGTGGATCTGCATCGCCAGGTCAATCGCCATAGAGCCGACTTCCGAGCCGTACATCTTGACCATTGCCGCCAGTTGGGTGAAGGGCTGGCCGGTGTCCACCATCCAGGCCACGCGGTAGACCAGGCTGCGCAGCGCTTCGATGTGCGTGGCCAGGTTGGCGATCATCCACTGCACCGACTGTTTGTGGGCCAGCTCGACGCCGAACTGCTTGCGCGTCTTGGCCCAGTAGACGGCAGCGTCGAGGGCCGCCTCGGCGCCGCCCAGCCCGGCCGCGCCGAGCGTCAGGCGCCCCATGTCCAGCGTCTTCATGAAGCTGACGAACCCCTCGCCCACCTTGCCCAGCACGTTCTCGTGCGGCACGCGCAGCTCCTCGAAGACCAGCTCGGCAGTGCTGGTGCCGCGGATGCCCATCTTGTCCTCTTCACGGGCGACCTTGAACCCGTCCCAGGTCGTCTCGACGATGAAGGCAGTGACGCCTCCGCGCACCCCCAGCGCCGGGTCGCTCAGGGCCAGCACGGTGACGATGTCCGCGTAGCCGCCGTTGGTGATGTAGACCTTGCCGCCATCGAGGATCCACGAGTCGCCCTCGCGGACGGCGCGGGTGCGGATGTTGGCAGCGTCGGAGCCGGCGTTGGACTCGGTCAAGCCGAAGGCGGCGATCTTCTCGCCACGGGAGAGGGGCGTGAGGTACTTGCGCTTCTGTTCCTCGGTGCCGTCCAGGTAGATCGCCATCGCGCCGATGCCGATGTGTGCGCCGACGTTGGTCGCCGTCGAGGTGCAGACGCGCCCCAGTTCTTCCATCAGGATACAGTAGCCCGTCTCCCCGGCGCCGGCCCCGCCGTACTTCTGGGGGAAACAGACACCCAGCAGGCCGAGCTGGCCCAGCTTGCGCATCGTCTCGCGGGGCACCAGGTGTTTCTTATCCAGGTCGGCCGCCAGAGGAGCCACCTCGTTCTCGACGAACTCGCGGATCATCCGGCGCAGGGCGTTGTGTTCTGGAGAAAACGTGAAATCCATCTCTCCCTCCTCACGGCGCGACCGGGAGGTCGTATGCGGCGAAGATGCGCTGCGCGACGCGCACGTCGTGCAGTTCCGTCGGCCCACCGATGATGCCCAGGGCGCGGGCGTCGCGGTACTTGCGGGCCATCGGATAGTCCTCCATGAAACCGTAGCCGCCCAGCACCTGGAGCATCTTGTTGGTGACGAAACGGGCCACGCGGGCGGCGAGGGCCTTGACCACCGGCGCCTCGGCGGAGAAATCGCCCTGGTCGGTCAGCCAGGCAGCGTGATAGACGGCGTAGCGCAGCGCTTCCGTCTCGATGAACGACTGGGCGATGTAGCTCTGGATGGCCTGCTTCTGGCCGATCGGCACGTCGAACTGGATGCGTTCGGTGGCGAACTTGGCCGCCACATCCACGCTGTCGGCGGAGACGCCCACACCGGCGGCGGCCAGAGCGATGGCGAAGCGGTCCTGCGCCCGCTGGGCGATCTCCCAGCCGCTGCCCGGCGCGCCCAGCCGGTTGGCCGCCGGCACGCGGCAGCCCTCCAGGTAGACGGTGTGGAACGACACACTGCGCAGCCCCAGGGTCGGCTCCCGGTAGCCGACGGTCAGCCCGGGGCTGTCCTTCGGCACCAGGAAGGCGCTGATCCCCTCCGGTTCGCGGGCGAAGACGAGGAACAGGCCGGCGATCCCGCCGTTGCCTACCCACGCCTTGACCCCGTCCAGCACCACCTCGTCGCCCTCACGGACGGCGCGGGTCTGGAGGGAAGCCGCGTCGCTGCCGGCGTCCGGTTCGGTGAGGGCGAAGCCGCCGACCACCTCGCCGGCGGCCATCGGGGGCAGCCATTCTTCCTTCTGCCCGTCGCTGCCGAACTCCAGGATGCTCATCGCCACCAGGCTGACGTGGGTGGCCAGGGAGACCGCCACGGACATACTGGCCGCGCCGAGCGCCTCGAGCAACAGCGCGTAACTGACCCCGTCCAGCGCCGCGCCGAAGTAGTCCTCGGGCAGCGTCGCGCCCAGGAAACCCTGGTTGGCCGCCTTCTGCAACAGGTCGGGCGGCATCGTCTCCTCGTGATCCATCGCCTCGGCACGAGGAGCGATCTCCTTGGCCGCGAAATCGCGGAACATGTTCCGGAACATCCGCTGCTCTTCGTTCAGGGTGAAGTCCATGCTCACCTCCTCGCCAGGGAGCACAGGAACAGAGGAGCAGAGGGACAGCTTCCCTCTGCCACCCGGTTTCCTGGCTCCCTGGCGGCCTTGCTCCTCTGCTTTCGGCTACTTGTCCTTGAACTGCGGCTGGCGCTTGCCGAGGAAGGCGCCGACGCCCTCGCGGATGTCCTCGGTATCGGCCAGGCTGACGAACTGCTCGGCCTCGATGCGCAGGCCATCCTCGATGGTGGGGGCGTCCAGGCCATCCGTGACCGCCCGCAGTGTGGCGGCAATGGGGAACCTGGACTTGGAGACGATCCGCCGGGCCAGGTCGCGCGCTTCCTTGAGTACGGCCCCGGCGGGCACGACCTTGTTGACCAGATTGAGGCGGAAGGCTTCCTGAGCCGGGATCTGGTCGCCGGTGAGGATCAGCTCGATCGCCTTGCCCACGCCGACGATGCGCGGCAGTCGCTGCGTGCCGCCCCAGCCGGGGATGATGCCCAGGTTGATCTCCGGCTGCCCCAGCCGCGCCCGGTCGGAGCAGACGCGCATGTGGCAGGCCATGGCCAGCTCCAGCCCGCCGCCCAGGCAGAAGCCGTTGATCGCAGCGATGATCGGCTTGGGCGCGCGGCTGATCTTCTGGAACAGCCCCTGCCCGCGCATAATGAACTCGCGGGAGGCGGCATAGCCATCGGCCGGGTTGTCCAGCAGTTCCTTGATCTCCGGGATGTCAGCGCCGGCGACGAAGGCGTTGGTGCCCCCGCCGGTGATCACGATGGCCTTCACTCCATCGTCGGCCAGCAACTGATCAATCGCCTCATTCAGCTCCTTGACCACCTGCTTGTTGAACGAGTTGACCGGCGGATGGTCAATGGTCAGCGTAGCGATGCGATCCTCGACTTCAGTACGGATGTATTGCCAGTTGGACATGCTTCCCTCCTTGGGTTAGAAACGTGATGCGTGAAACGTGATGCGTGAAACGTGAAACGTGAAGCGTGATGCGTGAGGTACTCTGGAACACACAATATGTTTCATGTTTCACGTTTCACGTTTCACGTTTCACGTTTCACGTTTCACGTTTCACGTTTCACGTTTCACGCTTCACGTTTCACGTTTCACGTTTCACGTTTCACGCGTACTCGTGGAACCCCTTGCCCGCCTTCACGCCCAGGTGGCCAGCGCGGACGCGCATCTTCAGCGGCAGCGAGGGTCGGAAGCGCGGCCCCAGCTCCTTCTCCAGAGCCAGCAAGGCGTCCACGACGACGTCCAGGCCGATCTTATCGGCGATGGCCAGCGGGCCGATCCGCTCGCCGCCGTAGGTCATCCCCGTGCCGGCGACCATAGACATGTCAATGTCGCTGATGCTGGCGATGTTCTCCTGGACGCACATGGCGGCCTCGTTGATCAGCGGGTACATCAGCCGCTCGACGGAGAACTTCGTGCCCGTGGGCACCGCCCCACTCGCCTGCAGGTCGCGGATCATCCCCTTGACCACGTCGGACTCGAATCCGCCGGGGTGATCGTAGAAGCCGGCCTCGGTCTTCTCGCCCAGCCGTCGCGCCTCGATCAGCTTGAGGAACAGCGGGGCGGGGGTCATCCGCTCGCCATACTCGGAGTAGAGGTACTCGCCGACGTGGCCGCAGACGTCAATGCCGAGCATATCCATCAGCGTGAACGGGCCCATCGGCATGCCCCACTCCTTGATCGCCTGGTCAATCTCGGTCGCGCTGGCCGCCCCTTCCTCCAGGGCCTTCGTCGCCTCGTTGAGGTAGGGCATCAGCAGGCGGTTGACCAGGAAGCCAGGGCACTCGCGAACGACCACGGGCAGCTTGCGCAGCCCCTCGGTGAACATGACAATGTCGTCCACCGTCTCCTGGCTGGTATCCAGGCCGGGGATGACCTCGACCAGCTTCATCACGCTGGCGGGGTTGAAGAAATGCATGCCGACGACCTTGTGCGGTCGCCTGGTGGCCGCGCCCATCTCGGAGATCGAGAGGGCCGAGGTGTTGCTGGCGAAGATCGTCTGCTCCGGGCAGATGCCGTCCAGCTCGGCGAACACGCGCTTCTTGATGTCCATCCGCTCCGGCACGGCCTCGATCACGACATCCACGTCCTCGAACCCGTCGTAGGTGAGCGTGGGCGTGATCAGGTCCATCTTGGACTCCATCTCGCCGGCGCTCATCTTGCCCTTCTCGACCCGTCGCTGGTAGATCTCGCGGGCCTTGGCCATGCCCTTATCCAGCATACCCTGATCAATGTCCTTCATCACCACCGGCAGGCCGGAGAAACTGATCACCTGGGCGATCTCGCCGCCCATCGTCCCGGCGCCGATCACGGCTGCTTTGAAGATATACATGGTGGACACCTCCTTTTTGGTGGTTTTTCGCGTTGCGTGTTGCGTGTTACTGCGGGATACGTTCCAGGATCAGGCAACCGCCCTGGCCGCCGCCGACGCACATGGTGTCGATGCCGTAGCGCACCTGGCGGCGCTCCATCTCGCGGGTCAGCGTGGCCACCAGCTTGGCCGCTGTGCAGCCCACCGGGTGACCCAGGGCGATCGCCCCGCCGTTGACGTTGACCTTGTCCCAGGTCCAGTTGTGCCCCTGGGCAGTCATCTCCTTGGCTACGGCCAGGCACTGCGCGGCGAAGGCCTCGTTCAGCTCGATCAGGCCGATGTCGTCCAGGCTGAGGCCGGCGCGCTTGAGCGCCTTGGGCATAGCGAAGGCCGGGCCGATGCCCATGTAGGCCGGGTCCACCGCTGCGTAGGCGTAGCTAACGATGCGGGCGACCGGCTTGAGGCCCAACTGGTTGGCCCGCTCCGGCGTGCAGACGAGCATCGCCGCCGCCCCGTCGGAGATCGGGCAGGCGTTGGCCGGAGTGACCGTGCCGTCCTTCTTGAAGACGGTTGGGTAGAGCGCCGCCTTCTGCAGCGTCAGACTGGGGTTGATCGTCTCGTCCTGGACGATCTTCTCCCGCGCCACTTCCTGACCGGCGACCTTCTTGACGATCTCGACCGGCACGATCTCGTCCTCGAACTTGCCCATCCGCTGGGCCATGAAGGCCTTCTTGTGCGACTGGATGGCGTAGGTATCCTGCTCCTCGCGGGAGATGCCGTACTTCTCGGCCAGGTTCTCCGCCGTGCGGCCCATGATCTGGCCACAGATGGGATCGGTGAGGCCCTCCCACAGCGCATCGGTCAGCTCGCCATGGCGCAGCTTGTAGCCCCAACGGGCCTGCTTGAGCACGTAGGGGATGTTGCTCATGCTCTCCGTGCCGCCGACCAGGTACAGCTCGCCATCGCCGGCCTGGATCGCCTGGTAGGCCGAGGTGATGGACTGCATGCCCGAGGCGCAGTTGCGGGCGACGGAGAAGCCGGGCACGTCAATCGGCACGCCGGCCATCAGTGCCGCCACGCGACCGATGTTCGCCGCTTCCGAGGGACTGCCGATATTGCCCAGGATCACCTCGTCCAATGCCGCCGGGTCCAGGCCGGTCCGCTCGAACACCGCTCGAAACACGATCTCGGCCAGGTCCTGCGCCCGCAGGCTGCGCAGGGCACCGCCATGCGCCCCCACCGGGGTACGTACCGGACAGACAATGACTACGTCTTTCACCTTTTCCCTCCTTACGGTTGAACTGGCAAGGCTTCCGGGGCCGGCCCCTGTCTCAGCCCCAGGATGACGGTTTCCAGAGCCGTGCGGTAGAGCACGGACGCATCCACGCCGACCATCTCCCGCCGCAGCGGGTGATCCATCAGTTGCAGGGCGCCGTTCAGGACTGCCCACAGCGTCGCCGCAGCCAGGCGGGCATCGCAACAGGTGAACGTCCGCTCTGCCACGCCCTGCTCGATGGCCCGCACGACCCAGTCCAGCCCCTCCAGGCTCGCCTGCAGCACTTCCTGATACACATCCGGGCTGACCGTCTCCTGGAAGCGTCCGCGATCCACAGCCATCAGGTAGCGGAAATAGAGCGGTTCCTGGTGGAAGAACTGCAGGTAGGCCCACCCCAGGCGGCGCAAGCGCTCCTCGGCAGGCCACGGATAGTCGAGCCCGTACGCCTCCTCCAGGCAGTCGTACAGCAGCTCCAGCCCTTCTAAAAGCAAATGAGCAAGGATGGTCTCCTTGCTCTCGAAGTACAGGTACACCGTGCCCTTGCTGACCTCCGCCCGTTCGGCGATGCTGTCCACGGTGGCGCCGTAGAAGCCGTCGGCCAGGAACACTTCCCGCGCAGCCTGGAGGATAGACTGCCGGCGCTCTTCTTTTTCTCGCTCGCGCCGCGCCCGCGTGGACACGCTACACCCCCGTCCGAACCAGCGGTCACATACTGACTACCGGTCAATTATACAGGCAAAGCGGGGGCGCGTCAATAGGGGACGGAAATCTTTAAGGTTGACGGATGGGTTGTTCGTGTTATACTAGCCCCATGCGCGCCGATCTGCACATCCACACCACCGCTTCCGATGGGAGCTGGAGCCCGTCGGAGGTCGTCGCCCACGTCCGACAGGCCGGCGTGAGGCTGTTCGCCGTGGCCGACCACGACTCGCTGGCGGCGGTGCCGGCGACCGCCGGGCTGGCCCGCCAGGCCGGCCTCTCCTTCCTCCCCGCCGCCGAGGTCTCCGCGCTGACCAACGGGACCGTGCTGCACATCCTGGCCTACGGCGCCGATCCCAGCGACGCGCCGTTGAACCAGATGCTGCAGGCGAACCGCGAGCGGATGAACTGGCTCAACGAGGAGACGCTGCGCCGGCTGGTGCGGGCCGGATACCCACTCGACATGGCCGCCTACGCCGACTACCGTCCCGATCCCTCGCGCGGCGGCTGGAAGGCACTCAACTTCCTCATTGACACCGGCCTCTGTCGCGACGTCCAGGATTTCTTCGCCCGCATCTACGTCGGCCCGATCCGCCCGCCCAACCCTGACTTCCCCCACCCCGCCGAAGTGGCTGCCGTCATTCGCGCCGCCGGTGGGCTGCCGGTGGTCGCCCACGCCGGCATGTCGCTGCGCCCCCAGGAGATCAGCGCCGCCACCCTCGCCCCGCTGCTGGCCTTCGACATCGCCGGGCTGGAGTGCTACTCCTCCTACCACGACCCCGCCACGACAGCGACCTGCCTGGACTTCTGCGCCCGCCACGACCTGTTGGTCACTGGCGGCTCCGACTGCCACGGCAGCTTCGCCGGACGAACCCTGGGCGTCCCGCCGGTGGACATCCGCGACCTGCGGCTGGGCCCGCTGGAGGCGCGCATTGTCTGAATCGTTCCACTATGGCGGACAGGCGGTGATCGAGGGGGTGATGATGCGCGGCGCGCACCGTATGGCCGTGGCCGTGCGCGACCCGGATGGGGAGATCGTCACTCGCAGCGAAGCGCTCGACCCCGCCCTCTACAGCGGCCCCATCAGCCGCATCCCCCTGCTGCGGGGGCTGATCATGCTGTGGGACGCCCTGGGATTGGGCACGAAGGCGCTGATGTGGTCGGCGGAGGTCGCCAGCGGCGAAGCCACCGACCAGGGGGCGTTCAAGGGCGCGCTGGGCCTGACCACCGTCCTCGCCCTGGCCCTCGGCGTCGGCCTGTTCATGCTCCTCCCTGGTTTCCTCGTCAGCCTGATCCCCTTCCCGCTCCCCGCGCTGGTGAGCAACCTGCTGGAGGGGCTAGTGCGCCTGGGCCTGGTCGTCGCCTACATCTGGGCCGTCGGGCGCATGCGCGAGATGGCGCGTGTCTTCGCCTACCACGGGGCCGAGCACAAGGCCGTCAACGGCTACGAGGCCGGCGCCCCGCTGACCGTCGCGGCGATCCAGGCCCATTCGACCGCTCACACCCGCTGCGGCACGTCGTTCCTGCTGACGGTGGTGGTCATCTCGGTGCTGGTGCTGGCCCCCTTCGGGCGGCCGCCGCTGGGCTGGCTGATCCTCAGCCGGCTGCTGGCGCTGCCGCTCATCGCCGGCCTGGCCTATGAGTGGATCCACCTCAGCGCCCGCCTGTCCGACCAGAGGTGGATGCGCTGGCTGACCGCCCCCAACCTGGCCCTCCAGCGCCTCACCACCCGCGAACCGGACGATGGGATGATCGAGGTGGCGATCCGGGCACTGGAGATGGTGTTGGAGGGGGAAGCGTGAAGCGTGAAGCGTGAAACGTGAAGCGTGAAACGTGAAGCGTGAAACGTGAAGCGTGAAACGTGAAGCGTGAAGCGTGAAACGTGAAACGTGAAGCGTGAAACGTGAAGCGTGAAACGTGAAGCGTGAAACGTGAAGC
>DAOTYW010000253.1:0-5009 GCA_034434755.1 Anaerolineae bacterium
CCGGTGGATAGCGGTCACGCGTCGGCATCACAAGGTGTCCTCCAAGCCCTCCCCTCTGTTTCACTGGCTTTTTTAAGCACCCTCCTCCGCGGGAGAGGGGGAGGGGGGTGAGGGGGGTAGGGGTGAGGGCCAATCCCTCAATCGTAACGATAGACGCCCCGTGGGCGCGGGGGGCCGGCACCAGGCAGGCCAACACGGCCATCCCGTCCAGCCAGACGGTGCAGGCGCCGCACTCCCCCTCGCCACAGCCCTCTTTGGTTCCGGTCAACCCCAGGTCGTCGCGCAGCATGTGCAACAGGGATTTGCCGTTCGCGCCGCGGACGACGCGGTTCTCGCCGTTGACCGTGCATTCGATCGGCTCATCGCCCTCGGCGGTGTGGCGGGCTGTCCGTCCGGCCAGGCGCGGCGGGCGACCGTCGCCCCGTCCCCACAACAGCGGCGGCTGCGCCGGGAAGCCCTCCCGTTCGCGCCCCTCGGCCAGCGCGGTCAACGCCCGCCGCACCAGCACAGCGACCATCCGCCGGCGATAGTCCGCCCCGGCGCGCAGGTCGTTGATCGGCGCGGCAGCCTGGGCGGCCAGGTCGGCCACCCGCTCGATCACCTCCGGGTCCAGCACCGCGCCGACCAGCACCCCTTCCGCCTCGCAGGCGCGGACAATCGTCGGGGCAACGCTGCCGAGGGCGATGCGCGCCTGGGCCACTCGCTGGCCGGAGAAGCGCAGCACGACCGCCGCGTTGACCAAGGAGATCGCCAGCGCCCGCCGCAGCCCCAGCTTGACGAAGACGCCGCGCTCGTCGGGGGTCAGCGCCGGCGCCCGCACCTCCACCAGCATCTCGTCGGCGGCCATGTCCACCCGCCGCACGCCCTGGTAGAAGTCGGGGAACGACAGCGTGCGTTCGCCGCGCACAGAGCGCAGCGTCACCGTCGCGCCCAGCGCCCACAGCGGAGTGATGGTGTCGTTGGCGGGGGAGGCAGTGATCAGGTTACCGCCCAGCGTGCCGCGGTTGCGGATCGCCGGTCCGCCGACCGTCCACGCTGCCTGGGCCAGCGGGAAAGCCCGCCCGGCCACCGTCCCCGAGGCGACCAGGCGGTTGTGGGTGACCAGCGGGCCCAGACGCAGCGTCTCTCCATCCAGAGCGATGCCGTCCAATCCGGCTACCCGGCTGACGTCAATCAGCACCGCGGCCTGGCGCACGCCCCGCTCCAGTTCGATCAGCAGGTCGCTGCCGCCGGCAATCACGCGCGCCCGCGGCCCGTGCTCGGCCAGCAGTCGCAGCGCCTCCTCCAGCGACGTCGGTGTGAAGTACGTCTCCCACAGGGCCATTCTCTCCTCCTGGGAGCAGTGTCCGCTTCGGTAACTGCCTACCCTCCCGCAGGTTTGGGCACAATCTCCGCACTGGAGTGCACCGCAATGAGCTGCTTGCCCTCTCGCCAGCCACTTTCTAACCTGCGGGAGAGCAGGAGGTATACCCGTTTCGAGTATACACGTTTTGCGGCAGCGGGCAACCGGGGTATAATGCGGACAACGGGAGCCAATGCACCGAAATCACGGAACACGCAACAAGCGATAGGCGATGAACGATCTACGACAGTACTTCAACCACCGCACCGATGAACTGCTCGACGCGCTGCGGCAGTTGGTCGAGATGGAGTCCCCCAGCGACGAAAAGGCGGCCACCGACCGCATCGGGCGGTTCGTCGCCGCGTGGGCGGAGCGGGCCGGGGGCCGCGTGACCATAGTCCCGCAGCCGCGCACCGGCGACCACGTGCTGGCCCGTTGGGGGGAGGGGACAGGCGGCTTCCTGCTGCTGGCCCACCTGGACACGGTCTGGCCGCTGGGGACGCTGGCCGAGCGGCCCTGGCGCGTCGAGGGGGAGCGGGCCTTCGGCCCCGGCGGCTACGACGACAAGGCCAGCGTGGTGATCATCCTGGCCGCGCTGGAGGGTCTGCAGGCACTGGGGCGCGCCCCCTCCCTGCCGGTGACCGCGCTGTTCACCTCGGATGAGGAGACCGGCAGCCGCTCCTCCCGCCCGCTGATCGAGGCGGAGGCGGCGCGGGCGGGGGTGGTCTTCTGCGTCGAACCGGCCCGCCCCGACGGCGCGCTGAAGGTCTGGCGCAAGGGCACCGGGCGGTACGTCATCACCGCCCACGGGCGCGCCGCGCACGCCGGAGCCGACCACGAGCAGGGGATCAACGCGATCGAGGAGCTGGCCCATCAGGTGCTGCGGCTGCAGGGGATGACCGATTACACCGTCGGCACGACGGTCAACGTGGGCTGGATGCAGGGCGGCACGCACAGCAACGTCGTCCCGGAGCAGGCGCAGGCGTGGGTGGACGTGCGGGTGAAGACCGCCGCCGAGATGGCGCGAATAGACGCGGCGCTCCAAGGGCTGCGCGCGGTGCTGCGCGGCGCCCGGCTGCAGGTCACCGGCGGGCCGAGCCGCCCGCCGATGGAGGAGTCGCCGCTGACGCTGCAGCCGTTCCGCCGGGCGCGGGAGGTCGCCGCCGGGCTGGGGATCGCGCTGACCGCCGACGGCACCGGCGGCGCGTCCGACGCCAACTTCACCGCCGCCCTCGGCGTGCCCACGTTGGACGGGTTGGGGGCGGTGGGGGATGGAGCGCACAGCGCCGACGAGTACGTGTTGATCCGCAGCCTGCCCGAACGGGCGGCGCTGATGGCTGCGCTGCTGAGAGACTGGTAATGGTGATGTGTGTCGGGGCGCGCGGCCGTGCGCCCCTACGGTGTGATGGAAGGCGGGCGGGCCGCCCGCCCTACATCACGTTGGCATGATGGGCGTGCGGCCGTGCGCCCCTATGGTCAAGGAGAGCATATGCGCCCAATCCGCACCGCCCTCGCCGTCATCGCCCTGAACAACCTACTATTGACCCTCGGCTTTCGCCTGTGGGAGTCCATCTTCAACAACTTCGCCGTCGAGGAGCTGGCCGTCCGCGCCAACCAGATCGGCGTCATCCAGGCCATCCGCGAGGTGCCGGGCCTGTTGGGCGTGCTGGCCGGGCTGCTGGCGCTGTTCCTGGCCGAGATGCGCATCGCCGGCCTGTCGGTGCTGGTGATGGGCGTGGGCATCTTCCTCACCGGTTCGGCGCACAACCTGGCCGGGCTGATCGCCGCGACGTTGCTGATGAGCACCGGCTTCCACTTCTTCACCAGCAGCAACGCCTCGGCGGTGCTGCTGACCGTGGATCAGCGCGAGGCGCCAAAGGTGCTGGGTCGGCTGAACAGCCTGGGGGCGCTGGCGGCGCTGCTGGGCACGGCGCTGGTGCTGGGGACGCTGGAGGTGTGGGGCTACCGGACGCTGTTCCGGGTGACCGGGGCGGTGGTGGCGGTCGGCGGGCTGGCGCTGTTGCCGTTCGGGCGGCAGCCGGTGCGGGCGCCGCGTCGCCGGGGGGGCGCTCCGCTGCGCCGCCGCTACGGGCTGTACTACGCCCTGCAGTTCCTGCTGGGCAGTCGCCGGCACATCTTCACCACCTTCGCCGTTTTCCTGCTGGTGCGCAGCTACGGGGTGACGGCGCAGACCATCGCCGTGCTGTACCTGCTCAACAGCCTGATCGGCACCTACTTCCACCAGGCGTTCGGCAAGATCGTCGCCCGTCACGGCGAGCGGCGCGTGCTGACGGTCAACTTTGCCCTGCTGACGCTGATCTTCGTCGGCTACGCCGCCGTCCCGCTGACCGATGCGCTGGCGACGCCCGTCTTTCCGGTGGCGGCGCTGAGCGTGGGCGACTGGGTCCTCTTCCCCGCCCTGACGGCGACGCCGGCGCTGCTGATCCTGCTGGGGCTGTTCGTGGCCGACAACATCCTGTTCGGCTTCTCGATCGCCCTGGAGTGCTACCTGCAGAAGATCGCCGTGGGGCCGGAGGAGATCACCCCGAACGTCTCGCTGGGACAGACGATGAACCACGTCGCGGCGGTGATCATCCCGGTCGTCGGCGGGGTGCTGTGGGAGACGGTGGGGGCGCAGTACACCTTCCTGGCCGGGGTGGTCATCGCGCTGGCGGCGCTGGCGCTGACGCAGCGGATGCGGGTGGGGGAAAGGGACACGACCGGCCTGGCCTGCGCGGTGGAGCCGTGAACACCGGGCGGCGGGCCAGGCCCGCCGCCCCCGGGGCGCGTGATACCGCTGGTATTTGCGGCTCTTCAGCTGCGCGATCCTCCCCTGTTTGGGCAGCCCCTCCCATCACGCGCCGTTCCCCGCGCTCACCCACCGATCGGCTGTCGGTAGGATTGCAGGATCGCCTCGTCCACATGCCGGCAGACGCCAAGGCGACGGAAGGAGACGCAGGAACACGACCACCATCCTTCATGGCAGCGGACCTCGTACACCTCCCCGTCGTCCGGGTCATCAATCGCAGACTGGCAGGGTGGACGGAGCCCTTGCAGGCCATGCAGTGAGTCCAGCATCTCGAAGATATCCTCGCTCATCGTACAACCTCCCATCGAGTATCAAGGCGCCGGGCGACACCTGGGCCACGGCGCTCAGCACCGTGCTGACCACGTAGGACTGCCGGTTCAGACACACCTCGGGACGGGCACCGCGTCCGGGGCGATAGACCTCCTCCTGGATGACGAGGCCCTTGCGGATCATCCTCTCCAGCTCCGCGCCCCGGATGGGCGCGCGTTGGGGAACGAAACTGAAGGTCAGGTAGCGATTGGCCCTTTCCAGGCGGTCGAGCATGATGATCTGCTGAGCCAGGTGGCCGAGGAGCAGGTAGTAGTCGGCTGCGCGGAGCAGGGGCCGGCTGGCCCGCAGGGGGTCGGCGGCCACGATGACCTTGATCCCCTGTTGGCGAAGCTGACCGGCGAGGGGGACGAAGTAGGCATCGCCGCTGATCAGGATCACGACCGTGATATCGGGACGTCGGCAGAGCGTTTCGCCGATGCCACGGGCCATGTAGCCGTCGGCGGTATTCTTGTGCGCTCCGGGGCGACGGCCGCTCCAGGTCTGGTGAATCCTGAACCCGGCTCGTTTGAGCGCGTCAGCGCGGGCGGT
>DAOTYW010000254.1:0-6563 GCA_034434755.1 Anaerolineae bacterium
GTCTCCCCCGTCTCTCCCCGCTCTGCACTCTGATCCTCTGCGCTCTGCGCTCTGGGGGCGCGGCGGGGGGACACGGGGACACGGAGAGGGGGAGAGGGGGAGACGCGGGGACGGAACACGCCACAGGCAACACGTGAGGTGCTCGAATGACCAGGACACTGACGAGCGTGCTGAACGACGGGCAGCGGCTGGCGCTGGCCAACGTCCGTGCGGCGGCGGAACGCATCTGGAGGGTGCCGCTCCACCGCTATTACACCCAGCACGGCCCGGCTCACAGCGAGCGGGTCGTCGCTTTGCTGGACGGCCTCACCGCCGGGATGATGGCCACGCCGCAGCGTCTCTCGCCCGGCGAGGCCTTTGTCCTGCTCGCCGCCACCTGGCTGCACGACGTCGGTATGCAGGACGAGCGCTTCGCCGGCGGCGACCTGGAGCAGATCCGCGCTGCCCACCACCAGGTGACGGCGGAACTGATCTACCGCGCTGCCCAGGACCCGGCCCAGGCGTTCCGGCTCGGCCTGCCGGACGACCCTGGCCTGGTCGAGGCAGTGGCGCTGGTGGCGAAGGGGCATCGCAGGGCCGACCTGGCGGCGGCGGAGTACGAGCCGCTGATCCACGGCGGAGAGACGCTGCGCCTGCGCCTGCTGGCAGCGCTGCTGCGCTTCGGCGATGAGCTGGATATTGATCACCGCCGCGTTGATCTGGAGTTGATCAGGGTGATGCGCTTGCCGGTCGAGTCGCAGTTCCACTGGTGGAAATGCCACTACGTGAGCGGGGTGAGCATCGAGGACGAGACGATCCGTATCGCTTACCGTTTTCCCCACGAGCGGCCCGACTACGAGGGGCTGATCGTGCCGCTGGTGGAGACCGATGTTCGTGGTCGGCTTTCTGAGCTGGAGGAGACCTTCCGCGCCCACGCGGTCAAGGTAGCGGTGGCGCGGTCGCAGGTACGGTGGATGCGCGCCGTGCAGGTGCTGCCGCCGGAGGTGGAGGCGTATGCCCGCTCGCAACTGGGCCGGCCGCCGGCCGGGCCGCTGCGCGAGCCGGAGGATTCCCGTGCCCGCCCGCCTGCTCCCGCCACGCCAGCCTTCGACCAGGGGGGACAGGTGGTCAGGACGCAGATACACGTTACCGGGGACTACACGGACCGGCGTCCAACGCATGCCGTCTCGCCCGCCTCGACGTTCGAGGAGCTGCACGCGGCGCTGACTGCCCGCTACGATCTGGAAGAGCTGCGCACCCTCTGCGCCGCGTTCGCCGTCCCCTTCGACGACCTGCGCGGCGAGGGGCTGTCGGCGCGAGCCCGGGAGCTAATCCTCTGGTTGCAGCGGCGCGGCCGGCTGGATGAACTGCGCGCCCGTCTGGCTGCCGAGGGATGAGCGGCGACCCCGCCGGGGTGCTCGCAGCGCCGCCGGCGCGCCCGGCGGGTGGAGGGCTGCCAGCATGAGCCAGGCAGCGCGAGTAAGGAGAGCATGCAAAACCTGCGCGATAACTGGCCGTTTCTGTTGATCTTCGCCGGGATGATCGTGGCGTGGCTGTTGCTGTACACGCCGGGGACGCGGCTGGAGTCGATGGCGGCGTTCGACCAGCACATCCAGCGCGGCCAGCCGACTGTGGTCGAGTTCTACTCCAATACCTGAGCGTCCTGCCTGGCGGCGCGGCCTGTCGTGGACAGGCTCGAGGCAGATCTGGAAGGACAGGCGGAGTTGATGCGCCTCAACGTGACATCCCCGCTCGGCAGGACGCTGGCGCAGCGGTACGGCGTGCGCGCCGTGCCGACGATGCTCGTCCTCGACGGGCGCGGGCAGGTGGTCTACTTCCAGCCCGGCGCGCCCGACCGTGAGGCGATCCAGGCGGCGGTGGCGGGAAGGTAATGCGTCACCCTCCCGCTGGTTCGGAAGTGACCGGGTAACGAATCGGAGTGGCTATTGAAGTGCGATTGGGGCTGCAATTTGCGCCCAAACCTGCGGGAGGGCAGGCAGTTGATGAGCGATGGTTTCCACTTTACCCTGCAGGCCACCGACGGACGGGCGCGGGCGGGGATGCTGACCACACCCCACGGCAGCGTGCCTACGCCGGTCTTCATGCCCGTCGGCACCCAGGCCACGGTCAAGGCGATGCCCCCCCGCGACCTGGAGGCGCTGGGGGCGACGATGATCCTCTCCAACACCTATCACCTCTACCTGCGCCCCGGCGACGAGCGCATCGCCCGGCTGGGTGGGCTGCATGCCTTCATGGGCTGGCCCCATCCTATCCTGACCGATTCCGGCGGCTATCAGGTCTTCAGCCTGGCCCAGCGGCGCCGGGTGGACGCCGATGGGGTGACCTTCCGTTCGCACATTGACGGCGCTGAACACCGCTTCACGCCGGAGAAGGTCATCGCCATCCAGGAGCACCTGGGGTCAGACGTGATCACCTGCCTGGACGAGTGCGCCGATCCGCTCGACTACGAGTACGCCGCCCAGGCGCTGGAGCGCACGCACGCCTGGGCCGCGCGCTGTCGCGCCGCGCAGTCCCGCCGCGACCAGGCGCTCTTCGGCATCGTCCAGGGGGGAGCGTTCGCCGACCTGCGCGAGCGCTCGGCGCGCTTCCTGATCGGGCTGGACTTCCCCGGCTATGCCATCGGCGGCCTGAGCGTGGGGGAGAGCAAGGCGCAGATGCACGCGATGTTGGAGCTGCTGGACGGACTGCTGCCCGCCGACCGCCCGCGCTACCTGATGGGGGTAGGCACACCGGAGGACCTGGTCGAGGGGGTGGCGCGGGGAGTGGATATGTTCGACTGTGTGTTGCCGACGCGGCTGGCGCGCAACGCCGGCGCGCTGACCCGCAGCGGGCGGATCAACCTGCGCAACGCCGCCTATGCCGATGACCCGGCCCCGCTGGAGGCCGATTGCCCCTGCCCGACCTGCGCGCAGTTCAGCCGCGCCTACCTCCATCACCTGGTGCTGGCGAAGGAGATCCTCGCCCACCACCTCCTCACCGTCCACAACCTGCACCTGATGCTGACCATCGCGAGGGAGATTCGCCAGGCCGTGCTGGCGGGGCGGTTCAGCGCGGAGTATGGGCCACGGATGCGCAGAAGCGGTCAACGGATTTCCGGAACGGATTGAACGGAGAAGACCACTACAAACCGCTTGATCCGTTCGATCCGCTCCCAGAATCCGTTGACAGCGTGGGTGTTCGCAGCAGAAGCGATTTGGGCTACGCCGATGCCGCTTTTCCCGCTCGGAGTCGAGGTTTTAGCCGGTTTGAGCCACGTTTGCGCCGGCTAAAGCCTCGACTCCGTCCCCAGATTGGGATTCGCTTCGAAATCCCAGCGTGCTCGCCGCTTGACATTCCCGCCAGCTCGACTACAATGCAGTTTGTCTGACCAACAGCATACACCGCAACAACGAGGAGGCCAACGATGCAACCAACACACCCTGCCTGCTCATCCTCCGGCCGGGAGGCGGCGCATGTGGAATAACGACTGCCGCTTCATCGGCAACCTGACCCATCCTCCCTACTTTCAGCGCGTGGGGGAAGCCCGTCTGCCGTTCCTGCGCTTCTACCTGGCCGTGGATGGGGAGCGCGAACCCGCCGCCTACGTGCGGGTGGTCGCCTACGGGGATACCGCCCTGGCGGTCTATCCCTACCTCCAGGCGGGGTCGAAGGTCATGGTACAGGCCCGCTACCGTCAGCGCAGCCGGAACGACCGCGACGAGAAGGTGCACGAGTTCGTCGCCGACCACATTGTCTTCATAGACCACATTGACTGGGCGCGCGGCGACGCGCTGCGGGCGCAACTGGTGCTGACCGGCTAGAGCAACCCGGCCTGCAGTTTCTCGACCTGTTCGCGGCGCAGTTTCTCCGGCGGTCGGCGCACCAACGGGCCGGCCTGCAGGGCGGGCATGCGCTCCTCGTAGGCCGGACGGTCCTCGACCTGGTAGAAGATGCCGATAGGGATGCGTTCGCCCCATTCCTGCGCCCGCTGGAAGGCGGCGCTCCGGTCGCCGGGGTCGTAGCCCGGCTCGTCCTGCAATTTGTAGACGCGCGGCTGGTAGTAGTCGTACGAGTTGACCCGGTTGAAGGTGACGCACGGCTGGAGGACGTCAATCAGCGCGTAGCCACGGTGCTGCAGGGCGCGGACGATCATGTCCACCAGGTGCGGCAGGTCGCCGGAAAAGGCACGGGCGACGAAGGTACCCCCGGCGGCCAGTGTCAGGGCGAGCGGGTTGACCGGCAGCTCAATGGCGCCCCACGGCGATGTCTTGCTCACCCGCCCCTGATCGCTGGTCGGCGAGTACTGCCCCTTGGTCAGCCCGTAGATGCGGTTGTCCTGGACGATGTCCACCAGACCGATGTTGCGGCGGGCGGCGTGGAGCATGTGCCCCAGCCCCTCGGCGTAGCCGTCCCCGTCGCCGTGGGTGCAGACCACCCGCAGGCCGTGGTTGGCCAGCCGCACCCCGCTGGCGACCGGCAGGGTGCGTCCGTGCAGGGTCATGATGCCGTTGGCGCGGGTGTAGTCGGGCAGCTTGCTGCCGCAGCCGATGCCGCTGACCAGCACGACCTGATGGGGGGCCAGGCCGGCCTGCACCAACGCCCGCTTGACCGCGTTCCAGATGGCGTGATTGCCGCAGCCGGGGCACCAGGTCGGGCGGATGGGACTGGCGAAGTCCTTGACGTCGCTCATGGTGTCACCTCGCGCACGTGTTGCGTGTTGCGTGGTGCGTGGTTCAGATGGGACAGGATGAACTCCGGCGAGAGCGGACGGCCGTCGTACTTGAGGATGTGCTCGGCGATGGCGACGCCGGTGGTCTGGCGGAGCAGGGCGGCCATCTGGGCCGTGGCGTTGCCCTCCACTGCGACCAGGCGCGTGGCGGCCTTCAGCCGCTCCGCCGCCGGTTCGGCCGGGAAGGGCCAGACGTCGGTGATGTGCAGCATGTTCGCCGCCGTCCCCTGTCCGTTCAGCCGATCCACTGCCTCGCGCAGCGGCCCGTAGGTTGAGCCCCAGGCGACGAAGGTGACCTCCGCCTGGGCCGGCCCGTAGAGGGTCGGGGGACGCATCTCCTGGACGGCCGCCTCCAGTTTACGCATCCGCTTGTCCATCATCCGCCGGCGGGTCTGGGCGTCCTCGACGATGTGGCCAAGCTCGTCGTGCTCGTCGCTGGTGGTCAGGACGAGTGCCTGGGGGTGGCCGGGGAGGGCGCGGGGGGAGATGCCGCTGTCCGTGTAGGCGTGCCGGCGGTACTCCTCCGTCAGCGCGTCCAACTGGGATTCGCTCAGCAGCTCGCCGCGGTCAATGGTCACCGCCTCGAAATCCAGCGCCTGCGCGTCTACGTCCCGCAGGCAGTTGGCCAGGAAGTGGTCGGAGAGGACGATGACCGGGCACTGGTAGCGCTCGGCCAGGTTGAAGGCCCGCCAGCCGGCCTCGAACGACTGCTCGATCGTGCCGGGGGCCAGGACGATGCGCGGGAAATCCCCCTGCGAGGCGTGGAGGACGAAGAGCAGGTCGCCCTGTTCGGTGCGGGTGGCCAGGCCGGTGGAGGGGCCGGGCCGCTGCGCCTCGTAGATCACCACCGGCGTCTCGGTCATCCCGGCCAGGCCGAGGGCCTCGACCATCAGGGAGAAGCCGCCGCCGGAGGTAGCGGTCAGCGCCCGCACTCCGGCGTAGGCGGCGCCGACGGCCATGTTCAGGGCGGCGATCTCGTCCTCGACCTGGAGCGTCACCGCGCCGTAGTCGGCGGCGTGGGCGACCATCCACTCCAGCACCGGGCTGCCGGGGGTCATCGGGTAGCCGCAGACGAAGCGACATCCGCCGGCCAGGGCGCCCATGGCGAAGGCCTGGTTGCCGTTGAGCACCAGGCGCGGCGGGTGGGCAGGGGCGACGGGGGCGCGGAAGGGGAAATCGGCGGCGAAGGCGCGGCCCGCCTGCACGCCGGCGTCGCTGACCCTCAGGTTGGCCTCCACCACTTCCTGCCCCTTGCGGGCAAAGTTGTCGCGGATGACGCTCTCCATAGGCGCCGGGTCGAACCCGATTAGCCCCGCCGCCACGCCCAGGACGAGCGTGTTGCGCATCGTTGCGCTGCCGCCATGTTCCTGGGCCAGCGCGGTCAGCGGGACGGGGAAGAAGCCGATGCCGGGCCGGCGCAGTTCGGCGGGCAGTTCGTCCTGCGCGTCGTAGACGACCGCGCCGCCCTCGACCAGGTAGTCGGTGTGACGGCGGACCGTCTCCAGGTCCAGCGCCAGCAGCAGGTGGATCGCTTCGCTGTGAGAGTAGAGGGGGTGATCGGCAATGCGCACGGAGAAGAAATTATGCCCGCCGCGGATGCGCGAGTGGTAGTCCGGCAGGCCGAAGACGTGGAGTCCCCCGCGTACCAGCGCCTTGACGAAGCCGGCCCCGCTGGACTCCAGCCCCATCCCCGCCTCGCCGCCGATGCGGATGGTGAGGTCGTTTGATGGCATGTGCCCTCCTCGAAGGACAAAAGCGTGAAACGTGAAGCGTGAAGCGTGAAACGTGAAGCGTGAAACGTGAAGCGTGAAACGTGAAGCGTGAAACGTGAAGCGTGAAACGTGAAGCGTGAAAC
>DAOTYW010000255.1:0-3850 GCA_034434755.1 Anaerolineae bacterium
GGGGTGACCCTCTCCGGCGGCCAGCGCCAGCGCATCGCCATCGCCCGCGCTTTCCTGACCAACCCGCGCATCCTGATCCTGGACGACTCGACCAGCGCGATTGACAGCGCCACCGAGGACCAGATCCAGCGGGCCATGCGCCGCATCGCCAGCCAGCGCACTACCTTCCTCATCACACACCGCCTGAGCCAGATTCGCTGGGCCGACCGCATCCTCGTCCTCCGCCGCGGCGAGCTGGCCGACCAGGGGACGCACGAGGAGCTGATGGAGCGGAGTGTGGAGTACCGGAGGATATTCTCGAGGTACGAATAGACATGGGCTTTATCCTAGACGGTCTAGAAACCGAGGAGTACGACCGCACGTACCGCGACCGCGACCTGCTGAAGCGGATCGGCGGCTATTTCTGGCGCCACCGCAGCCGCATGCTCCTGGTCGGGTTCATGATCGCGCTGAACTCGGCCGCCGGCACTGGCGGGCCGATCCTCCTGGCCCGCACCATTGACGTCCTCTCGGTGGACCCTTCGCCGCGCACGATGCTCCTCATGTGCGGCGGCGTGCTCCTGTTGGGCATGGCCGCCTGGCTCTTCAACTTCGTCTGGCAGTCCAACTCCGCCCGCGTCGTCGGCGATGTGGTGCTCAAGCTGCAGGAGGACGTCTTTGCCGCCACCGTCCGCCACGACATGTCCTTCTTCGACGAGCATCCCTCCGGCAAGATCGTCAGCCGGGTCACCTCAGATACCCAGGATTTCTCCGCCGTCGTCACGCTGATGATGGACCTGATCAGCGAGGCGCTGCTGGTGTTGATCCTGTTCGTCTGGCTGGTGCGGATCAACTTCTGGTTGACCCTGCTGCTGATGGGCATGAGCCCCATCGCCGTGGCCATCGCCCTGGGCTTCCGGCGGGTTGCCCGCACCGTCACCCAGCGCGCCCGCCGGGTGACGGCGAAGATCAATGCCCAGATCCAGGAATCCATCAGCGGGATCATGATCGCCAAAGGCTTCCGTCAGGAGCGCGCCGTCTACGAGACCTTCAGCGCCAACAACCGCCAGGCCTACCAGGTGGGCCTGCGACGCGGGCTAACCCTCAACACGATCTTCCCCATCGTCGGCATCACCTCCGGCGCGGCCATCGCCCTGCTGGTCTACACCGGCGGGCTGACCACGCGCGGCGGGCTGGTCAGCCCCGGCAACTGGTACCTGTTCATGCAGGCGGTCGGCTTCTTCTGGTGGCCGATGCTCAGCATCGCCTCCTTCTGGAGCCAGTTCCAGGACGGGCTGGCCGCCGCCGAGCGCGTCTTCGCCCTCATTGACGCCGAACCGAAGGTCAGACAGACAGCCAACGAACCGGTCGAGAAGCTGGCAGGACGCATCTCCTTCCGCCGCCTCACCTTCGCCTACAACGAGAACGAGGTCGTCCTACCCGACTTCTCGCTGGAGATCCGCCCCGGCGAGACGCTGGCGCTGGTCGGCCATACCGGCGCAGGCAAGAGCAGCGTCGCCCGGCTGATCGCCCGCTTCTACGAGTTCTCATCCGGCGAGCTGCTGGTGGACGGGCGGGACATCCGCCGCCTCGACCTGGCCCAGTACCGCCGGCACATCGGCGTCGTCCCCCAGGAGCCGTTCCTCTTCTCCGGCAGCGTGGCCGACAACATCCGCTACGGCCAGCCGGAGGCGACCGACGAGCAGGTGTGCGCGGCAGCGAGGCGCATCAGCGGCGGCGACTGGCTGGCCGATCTCGCCAATGGCCTGGAGACCGACGTCGGCGAGCGCGGGGCCAACCTCTCGATGGGCCAGCGCCAGCTCGTCGCCCTGGCCCGCGTGTTGCTCAAGGACCCGGCGATCTTCATCCTGGACGAGGCGACCGCCAGCGTGGATCCCTTCACCGAGGCGCAGATCCAGGAGGGGCTGGAGATGATCATGCGCGACCGCACGGCCATCGTCATCGCCCACCGCCTCTCGACAGTCAAGCACGCCGACCGGATCATCGTCATGGACCACGGGCGGATCATCGAGGAAGGGACGCACAAGGAGCTGCTCGCCCGTGGCGGACACTACGCGGAGCTGTACAACACCTACTTCCGCCACCAGGAGCTGGACTACCGGGCACCGGAGGTGGAGACCGCTTCGGCGTTGTTGACGCGGTTGGTCGCGGCCAGGGGGCGGTAGCGAACCTTGTGGGAGGTAGAGATGCTCCACATCCGCGTCCTCGATCTCTCCCGCCTCCTGCCCGGCCCCTACGCCGCGCGGATCCTGGCCGACTTCGGGGCCGAGGTGATCAAGGTCGAGCCGCCGTCCGGCGGCGACTGGGCGCGCTACGTACCGCCGCTGGCCGAGGGGGAGAGCCTACTCTTCCGCGCTCTCCATCGCGGCAAGAAAAGCCTGACGCTGAACCTGAAATCCGCCGCCGGACGGGAGGTCTTCCTGCGCCTGGTCGCCACCGCCGACGTGCTGCTGGAGAGCTTCCGTCCGGGGGTGATGGAACGGCTTGGCTTGGGCTACGACTTTCTGGCCCAGAACAGCCCGCGCCTGGTCTATGCGTCATTGACCGGCTACGGGCCGGGCGGCTCTTACCGCGAGCGGGCCGGTCACGACCTGAACTACCTGGCCCTGGCCGGGCTGCTCGACCTGACCGGGCCGCGCAGCGGGCCGCCGGTCGTCCCCGGCGCGCCGGTGGCCGATATCGCCGGGGCGCTGTGGACGGTGATCGGCGTCCTGCTGGCGCTGGTGGAGCGGGAGCGGAGCGGACGGGGGCAGCGGGTGGACGGCTCGCTGCTCGGCGCGGCCCTGGCCTGCCTGCCGGTGGCCGTCGCTCGTCAGGCCGGCGGCCAGCCGATGGCCCGCGGCGCGAGCGACCTGACCGGCGGTCCGCTCTGTTACCACATCTACGAGACCGCCGACGGACGGTTCATGGCCATCGCCGCGCTGGAAGCGGAGTTCTGGGCCGCCTTCTGCCACGCCGTCGGGCGCGAGGAACTGATCGCGCAGCAGTTCGCCCCCGCCGTCCCCGGCGAGCCGGCCTACGAGGCGATGTGCGCCCTCTTCCGCGCGCGCACGCAGCAGGAGTGGGCCGAGGCACTGGCCGGGGTGGATGCCTGCTGTGAGCCGGTGCGCCGCCTGGACGAGGCGCTGACCTCCGCGCCGGTGCAGGCGCTGGGGATGCTGGCCGAGGCAGGGTTGCTGCCGCCGATCCACCTCTCGGCCCACACCCGCCCTTCCGCCGATACCGCCCCATCCCTGGGTCAGCACACCGCCGAACTGCTGGGCGAACTGGGCTACAGCGAGGCGGACATCAGCGCTTTCGGTCAACAGGGCGTGATTTGACGCTACTGGATCACCACCACCACCCCGATCTCCACCCAGTTGTAGAGCGTCTCTGCTTCCTCGACCCCCAGGATGATGCAGCCGAACGAGGCCGGCGTCCCCGGCACCCAGTTCCACAGCCGCTGGCCGGAGCGGATCGGGATGGCGTGGATGCCGTTGTAGACCTCGCCGCCGGCACGGTAGATCGAGATGAAGTGCGGCATCCACAGGTCCCACTGGCTGGCATAGGCGTTCTCCTCCAGACTCAGCACCTGGAAAACACCGGTGGCGGTCGGTGAGCTGGCGATGCCGGTCGAGACCGGCCAGTCCCACAGCAACTGCCCGTTCTCGTAGACGCGCATACGCTGTTCAGGGATGCTGATGACGATGCGCTTGCCCGGCACCGGCGTGTAGGGGGTCAGGATGTCCTGTGAGGGAATGGTCAACAGCTCCCCAACGTACAGGTGATCGAGGTCCACGCCGGCGTTAGCCTCGATGATCATGCCGGGCGGCATGCCGAAGCGGGCGGCGATCCCATTGACCCGGTCGCC
>DAOTYW010000256.1:0-3257 GCA_034434755.1 Anaerolineae bacterium
GTCGCCGACGTCACCTACCCCGCCGGGACGATCACCGAGACCTTCGGCACGCGGACGGTCACCTACCCCGCCGGCAGGGCCACCAAGTAAGGTCGGCGCGATCCGGCCCTGGATGGCCAGTTCATCGTCGAACTGAGCCCAGGCGAAGCCCCTCGCGCGAGGGGCTTTGCTTTGAGTAGCGATCCACGATGATGCAGGATACCTTCGTCGGCCGCGAGACGGAACTGGCGACGTTGGAGGCGCACCTTCGGGAGGCGCTGGAGGGACGCGGCCGGGTGGTCTTCGTCACTGGTGAGGCCGGCATCGGCAAGACCGCGCTGATCCGCCGCTTTTGCCAGTGTGTCCTCACGCGCTATCCCGACGTGCGCTTCGCCGCCGCCGAGTGTGATCACCCGATCGGCGACGTGGACGTCGGCGCCCTCTCCCCCTACGCCCCCTTCAAGGCGCTCATTGGCCAGTTGGTGACCCAGGAGAAGGAACGGGGCGAGCACTGGGCGCTGACCTACCTGCGGGAGGTCGGCCCGTCGTGGTTGGGCCTCATCCCCGGCGTGGGCGGCCTGATCGCCGCCCTGGGGGACACGGCGGCTTTCGTCTGGGAACGACGCAAGGAGAGCCGTCCGCCAGGGCCAGCAGGGGGCGGCCCGCTGGGCCAGGAGGAGATCTTCCAGCAGGCAGTGGATACTTTCACCGGCATCGCTGCCCGCTACAACCCGCTGGTGCTGTTCGTGGACGACTGGCACTGGGCCGACGATAGCTCGACCAACCTGCTCTTTCACCTGGCGCGGCAAGTGGGCCGCAGCCGCCTCCTCTTCCTGGCCTCCTTCCGCCTCCACGACACGCGCACGGCCCGCGAGGGACGCGGCCACCCGATCTTGCAGGTGCAGAACGAACTGCGCCGCTACGGGCTGTGTGCCGACATCGAACTGGCCTTCCTCGACCGTCGGGCAGTGGACGAGTACCTGCACATCGTCTTCCCCACCGCCCGCTTCGCGCCGACGTTGCGGGACTGGCTGTTCGACGTCAGCGACGGCAGCCCGCTTTTTCTCACCGAGTACGTCAGGCTGTTGCGCGAGGATGGCTCGCTCACACCCGACGGGGCCTTCCACGGCGACCTGACTCAGGTCCAGGTGCCGCGGGGCGCCATGGGGGTGATCGAGGAGCGGCTGCGTCGCCTGAGCGACGACCTGCGCCGCACGCTGGCCTACGCCAGCGCCGAGGGCGAGCGGTTCACCACCCTGGTCCTGGCCCGCTTGCTGGAGTGCGATCGCCTCTCCCTGCTGGAGAAGCTCCAGATCGTCGAGAAGGTCCACGAGTTGATCGTCGGCCTGGGGACGGAGACGCTCCTGGGTGAGAAGACGACTCGCTATACGTTCAAGCATACCCTGGTCTACCGTGCCCTCTACGAAAGCCTGAGCGAGGAGCAGCGCGAGCTCCTCCACGGCCGCATCGTCGAGTGGTTGGGCGAGGAGTACGCGGCGGCGACGGGCGCGGAACGGCAACCGCTGGCGACGCAGTTGGTGGCCCATGCCGCCGAGGCTGGCGACTATCTCCAGGAAGCCCGCTTCGCTCTCGAAGCGGCCCGCGCAGCGCGAGAGAGCTATGCCCACGACGAGGTGCTCCGCCAGTGCGCGCTGGGACTGTCCGCCCTGGGCCGGCTGACCGCTCCCGGCGGCGACGCGGAGGAGCTGGAACTGGCCCTGTTGTTCGAGAGCGGGCGGACTGAGCGGTTCATCGGTCACTGGCCGGAGGCGCTGCGCACCTTCGAGCAGGTCGCGGCGCGAGCGCGGGCGCTGGACCACACCCCGCTCCTGGCTCAGGCCAGCTATTACATCGGCTGGGTCTCCCATCTGCTGGGCCGCAGTGACGAGGCGCTGCGCGCCTACGAGGAGAGCCGCGCCCTGTTCGAGTCGCTGGGCGACCGCGCCTGGCTGGCAACGACCTATAACAACATCGGCTCCCTCTACGATGCCCGCGGCGACACCGACGCGGCGCTGGAGTGGTACGAGCGCAGCGCCGCGCTGAAGGAGGAGCTGGGCGACCAGGCCGGACTGGCAGCGACCTACAGCAACATCGGCGGCATCTACGAGGCGCGTGGCGACCTGGATGCAGCGCTGGAGTGGTACCGCAAGGACCTGGCGATCAGCGAGGAGCTGGGCAACCGGGCCGGGTTGGCGGCGACCTACAATAACATCGGTTCCATCTACGAGGCGCGCGGCGACGTGGAGGCGGCGCTGACGTGGTACGAGCGTAGCGTGGCCTTGAAGGAAGAGCTGGGCGACCGCGCCGGGCTGGCGACGACCTACAACAATATCGGCTCGGTCTATCGCGTCCTGGGCGACCCGGAGGCGGCGCTGGCCTGGTACCGACGCAGCGCAGCGCTGTTCGAGGAGCTGGGCGACCGCGTTGGGCTGGCCAGGACGCTCAATAACATCGGTGCAGTGCATCGCAGCAGCGGCAACTTCGACGCGGCGCTGGAGTGGTACGGCCGAGCGCGGCTGATCCAGGAGGAACTGGGCGACCGCCTCGGACTGGCGACGACGGGCAACAACATCGGCGCAACCTGCCGCAGCCGAGGAGATCTCGATGCGGCGATGGAATGGTATGGCCGCAGCGTGGCGCTCTTCGAGGAACTGGGCAACGACGCCGGGCTGGCCACGACCTGCAGCAACATCGCCAGCATCCACCAGGCCCGCGGCGAGACCGACGCAGCGCTGGCCTGGTACGAGCGAGCGCGCGCGATCCGCGAAGAACTGGGCGACCGTGCGGGGCTGGCAGCGCTGTGCAACAACATCGCCACCGTCTACACCACCCGCGAGGACTACGATGCGGCACTGAAGTGGTATCGGCAGAGTGTCTCCCTGTGCGAGGCGCTGGGCAACCGCGCCGGCCTGGCAACCGCCTGCGCCAATATGGCGCTGACGTACGAGACCTGCAACGACCCCGACGGTGCGCTGGTCTGGTATGAGCGGGCGCGGGTGATTCAGGAAGAGTGGGGAGATGCCCCCGGTCTGGCGCTGACCTGGTTCGGCATCGGCCTGGCCGCCCTGGACAAGGGGCAGTACGAGCGAGCGCTGGACGCCTTCACCCGCAGCCGCGATCTCTCCGCCCAACTCGGCCTGGAGCAGGACGCGGCCGAGGCAGAAGAGATGATCGCCGAGGCGCAGCGACGGGCGGGAGGGTAGGGGGGCGTGGGCAGGCTCTACGTTTCACGTTTCGCGTTTCACGTTTCACGTTTCGCGTTTCACGTTTCACGTTTC
>DAOTYW010000257.1:0-4175 GCA_034434755.1 Anaerolineae bacterium
CCCCGTGTCCCCCCGCCGCGCCCCCAGAGCGCAGAGCGCAGAGGATCAGAGTGCAGAGCGGGGAGAGACGGGGGAGACCACGACCCGAAAGCCGAGGTTGAGCCACCAGCTGGTCGGGTAGCCCCCGTCGCGCGCCGCGCAGCGGGCGATCCTCTGATCGTTGAACCACGACCCGCCACGCACCACCCGGGCGGCGCTTCCCGGCTCCCATGCGCTGGCCGTCCACTCCCAGACGTTGCCGGCCGCATCCTGCAGGCCATAGGGGCCGTCGCCGGCCGGCGAGAACCGCCCCGCCGGCACGGGACGCTCAATGCCGGCCTCTGCCGTATTGCAACGCCCCGCCGCCCACTCGCTGCCCCAAGGATATTCGCGGCCGTCGTACCCACGGGCGGCCTTCTCCCACTCCTCCTCGGTCGGCAGCCGTACCGACCACCCGTCGGGAAGGGGCGGACGGCCGTCCGCCCCTTCCTCCGAAAGCCAGGCGCAGTATGCCGCCGCCTCGTACCAGGAGATACCGACCACTGGCTGGGCCGGGTCGTTGAACAGTCGGTCATGCCAGAGGCGGGGTTGAGTCCAGTTCTCCTCCCTTCTCCACCTCCACCCCTCCGACGTCCAGTACTTCCGCTCGCGGTAGCCGCCGGCCTGGACGAAGCGGGCGAACTCGGCGTTAGTCACCGGCGCGCGGGCGGCAAAGAAACCCTGCGGCAGCCGGGCGATCTGGACAGCGAGGCCGCCTTCCCCGCCCAGGACGAACTCGCCAGGCGGCACCCAGACGAAGCCCGGCGGGGGCGCGCCGGGCGGGCCAGGCTCCTCCTTCGGCTGCAGGGCGAACAGGTCGGTGAGGAACCGGCGCACTTCCTCGTTGATCCGCACGGGGCCGTCCGCCGTGGCCCGTTCCTGGATCATCAGCCCGTGCAGCCGGTTGGCGGCGAAGAACTCCATGAACGACTTGTGAACGAAGGCATAGTTGCCGGCGGCGTCGCGGTTTAGGAAGTGGCAGGTGCGCACGTCGGCCTCGAAGTGATCAATCTCCTCGGCCCTCTCCAGCCGGAAGTGCTGCCGCACCCGCTCGGGAATGCGGCTGTAATGGATCGCCAGCTCCCCCGTGCCCAGCATGTCCATCGCCAGCCCCTCGGCAAACAGCCGACGGTCGGCCTCGCTGAGCAGCGTGCGCCCCCTGCCGGCCTCGCGCGCCAGCCACTGGGCGGTGTAGAGCTGGTAGAGACGGGCAGCGTTGATCGTCTCCCCCTCCTGGAAGTCGGCCAGCGTGCGGGCGATCATATCCAACAACACTGGCCGGCGGGCCAGGTCGGGCAGGTTGTAGACGCGCTGCACCCGCTGCCAGTGCTCCTGCCACCGATGAGGGAAGCGCGCCCGCAACACGGCCTGGATGTCCTCGTCGCTGAACGGCTGCAGATGGACAATCTCGAACTCGGGGCGGGCGCTGAGGTCAATGTAATCGGAGGTGGCTGTTGGCGGTTGGGAGATGGAAGCGGGAGGTTCATCGGGGAGGCGGCCGTGGAGGAGGGACTCAGCCTCGCGGTGGGTGCGGAAGTAGGGGGTGCGACAGGTGAGGATCACCTTGCTGCCCGGCACGACCACCCGCGCCAACTCCCAGAAGTTGGCCACCGCCGTGCGCGCGCCGGTGCGCTCGGCCATCTCATCGAAGCCGTCGAAGAGCACCAGTAACTTGCCATCCGCGTTGTAGCGGCTGAATGCCTCGAAGGTCGCTCCCTGGATGCCGTACTGGTTGACCAGCGCGTCGGTGACCAGGCTCTCGACTTTCAGCGTCTTGGCGTAGTCGCGCAGGTTGATCAGCACGGGAATGCGCTCGCGGTCGGGGTCGGCCAGCCAGCGGCGGCCCTGTTTGGCCGCGTACTGCTTGCAGAAGGAGGTCTTGCCGGTGCCGTAGTCGCCCAGGATGGAAATGTGGCTGCGCTCGCTTCCGGCCTTGAGCCAGGCGTCAATGTAGCCGTCCAGCGGCTTGTAGCGGTCCTCACTGACCACGCGGCCCTGGTCGTCGTAGGCGTAGCGGACACAGCCCAGGTCAACGTAGTAGCGGGCCAGTTCGCTGCCGGTGTAACCGTCCACCAGACGCTCAACGTAGGCGCGGAAGTCGAGCAGTTCGCCGTAGAAGCCGGCGAGGGTGAAGACGCGCACCCGGCCGTTCTGTCGCGCCGCCTCCTGCGCCGAGTCCAGGACGCGCGTCTCGGCGACGACGTAGCCCTGCTGACAGGACGGGCCGAAACGCCCGGCGACAGCCTGCACGTCGGCGACCTCGGCCGGCCCGTGCTTGCAGCCGACGATCAGCGGGGCGCGTAGTCCCCCGCCGCGCGGCTGGCAGAGGAAGACAGTCAGTTGGCCAGATGCGGGGCTGGCCGGCTGGCAGTCGTAGCCCATTGTCGTCAGCAGGCCGCGCACGGTGGCGACCAGCGGGGAGAGCGGCGGCTCTGGCGGCCCCTGGCCGCGCAGCCGGGCCAGGCGCGCCTGCGCAGCGGCCCACACTCCGGCGGGCATCGGACGGACGGCGCGCAGCGGGCGCACCGCTGTCGGCGGTGCGATGTCCAACCGGACATCGTAGCGCCGGAAGGTGTCACGCAGGGCAGCGAAGTCGGCCCGCACCCGTTGCTCAACCAGCTCCGGCAACAGCCGCTCGTAGTCTGGCGCGCCCTCCGGTATCCGGTACGCGATCTGCACGTATTCCCGTTCGACCCGCACCCCACTGACGTAGTAGTGCAGCCACCAATCCAGCGCCTCCTCCGGTGCGACAATCATCAGGCGGAGCAGCTCCACATCCACGCGGCGGGAGTCCAGGTCGAGACCGCAGGCCATGCGGAGCAGGGCCGTCAGCAGGCGCGGGCGCACCCTGGCCTGACCGATGAAGAAGTCGTCGTACGCAGAGGCGGAATAGTCCGTTTGACCATGTCCGCGCACTGCCAGCGCGATCATCTCGACCAGGGTGGGATCGGTAGGCAGGCCCAGGTCGGCAGCCTGGCTCGACGGTTCCAGCGCGCGGTAGATCATCTCCGCGCCCAGCTCCGGGTAATGCATCCAGCGGGCGGCGGGGTCGGGTTCGCTCTGCTCATCCTGCAAGCCCACCGCATGCAGGTAGACGGCGGTCAGGAGAATGTGGATCTCCTCGGCGGCCAGGGCATGCTCCCCTCGCGCCATCATTCCGTCAGTGAGGCCGTCCAGCAGGGCGGCGACGCGGTCGGCGTGGTCGGGGCCGTGGGCGACTGCGTGGCGATGAGTGGGGGCGGCCCACAGACGGGCAGCGGCCTGGCGGACGGACTCCACAGCGCGCCGACGGTCCGGGTCAAGAGCGTCGAGCAGGTGGGGCATGGCTCCTCCTCCTGTGCACGGCGGGCTGTCGCCCCGGGCGCGGGGCGGTTCCCTTGCATGACAGCGTTCGGCGACAGTATAAGCCTACTGGGAGCAGAAGTCAATTCCGTCCCCGCCCCTCTTCACCCCCTCGATCCAGCGAAACACCCCCCACACCCGCGCCTCCACCCGCAGCAGGTGAAAACCCGCCTCCGTCACCGTCCGCGTCGTCTCGCGGTTCAGGTGGCACTCGCGGCTGATGGCGCACCACAGCGGGTGCAGGGCGTCCGTCAGCAGCGCAGCCGCTCCCCGCCCACGGGTGTGCTCGATCAGCACCAGCCGCCCGCCGGGGGCCAGCACCCGCCAGACCTCGGCCAGCCCACGCCGCGGATCGGCCACGGAGCAGAACAGCAGCGAGCCGGTCACGACGTCGAAGTAGCCATCGGGAAAGGGCAATCGCTGTACGTCGCCCTGCACCGGGCGGACAGTTGCCCGGACGGGCCGGCGGGCCGCCTGCGCCAGCATTGGCCGGCTGCGCTCCAGGGCCACTACCCGCGCCTGCGGCCCGTAGAGCGGCAGGTTCACCCCCGTGCCGACGCCCAACTCCAGCACCCGCCCCTGCACGGGCGGAAACGCGCGCCGTCGCAGGCCGCGCAGCACCAGCAGCTCCAGCGGCAGCATGCCCCGGTCATAGCCGGTCGAAAGGCCATCGAAAACGCTCACGATACAGGTAACTGCCTATTCCCGCAGGTCTGGGCGCATGACGCGGTGACGGGGTGACGCGGTGACGGGGTGACGCGGTGACGGGGTGACGCGGTGACGGGGTGACGCGGTGACGGGGTGACGCGGTGACG
>DAOTYW010000258.1:0-10422 GCA_034434755.1 Anaerolineae bacterium
GTGAGTAGCGCGCCTTTCGCGTTTTCCGTGCCCTTTCGTGTCCTTCGTGATCACTCGTTGCGCGGTGAGGACGATCGGCGTGAACAGTTCCAGCCGTTCGCCGACCACCCGCACCAGCTCGACCAGCCGCAGCCAGCGCAGCCAGCGGGCGACTGCCTTCAACCGGCGCAGCTCCGACCACTCAGAGAAGTCCAGCGTGCGCAACCGGTAGGCCCACACCTCCGCGCCCCACGAGAGCACGCGCAGCGGCAGATCGGCGACGATGCGCCGCAGCCGGCCCACGGTGACCATCTGCAGCTCGTCTATGAAATCCGCCCGTCGCCCCAGCAGCCGCACGTACCCCTTCGCCAGCCAGCGTGGGCTGTGCGGGATCCACCAGACGTTGTAGTGGCCCTCCCAGACCGAGCCGTAGTTGGGGACGACGAAGTGGAGGTAGCCCCCTGGTCGGAGCACCCGCGCTGCCTCGGCCAACACGCGCCGCGGGTCGTGAACGTGTTCCAGCACCTGAAACGAGCAGACCAGGTCGAACGCGCCATCGGCGAAGGGCAGCCGCTCGCCGACCGCCTGGACGACGCCGCTCACGGCCAGCCCGCGCCCGCGCAGCACCGCCCGGCTGACGTCACAGTGGAACGGGTCGGGCTCCACGCCGCAGGCGAGCGCGCCGGCGGCGCGGGCCGCTGCCTGGAACAGCCCCAGGCCGTTACCGATCTCCAGCAATCGCTTCCCCGCCACCGGTTCGCCGGTCGCCCGCTCCAGCAGCGCCAACTGCTCGCCGGCGCGCCGCTCGTCGCCCAGCTCCTCTGCCGCCCGGCGCGGATTCATCGCATTGACCCCCGCGTACCGCACGCGGAAGTCCTCTTCGATCCGGCGCAGGAGCTCATCCGGCAGCGTCATTCCCGCTTCTGCCCCCGTACGATGAAGTCGGATGAGCTGCGGAAGCGGCCGGTGCGCTCGGCCAGCAGTTCGAACGTCAGCCCCAGGTCGCTGTAGATATGGCGCATCTCGTCAATCGTGAAGAAATGCTTGACCGGGGCAAAGAACCAGTCCTCGGCCTGCGCCTCGACGCTGACGTTGTCGTCGCGCAGGTTGATCATCCGCCGCCGTCGCTCCAGGAAGCGGACGAACGTGCCGATGGCGTGGATGAAGGCGCGGCGGGGGAAGAAAGGCGTGTGCAGGCAGACGGCGCGGGCGAGCTCATGCAGCGGCGTCAGCCAGGTCTTCAGGTAGACGGCGACGATCAGCCAGCCGCCCGGCCGCAGCGTGCGCGCCAGCTCGGCCATCGTCTGCCGGGGATTGACCGTGTGGTCCACCACCCCCCAACTGAAGGCCAGGTCGAACGTCCGATCGGCGAACGGCAGACGTTGCAGGTCGCCCTGGGTGAAGTAGGCGTTGGCCTGGCCGCTATCGGCGGCCAGCCGGCGGGCGACGGCCAGCGAGCCGCCGCTGATGTCCACCCCAACCAGCGTCCGCGCCCGCTCGGCCAGGGCCAGCGAACAGACTCCCGTGCCCGCGCCGGCGTCCAACGCCCGCTCGAAGCTCCCCTCCGGCAGCAGCGAGAAGACGTGCTCGCGCGTGCGGCGGTAGTCCGGCACGTTCTGCGGCCAGTAGCCGTCGTAGAAGGCCTGCGTGCGGCGCGTTCCCGTCTCGCTCACGTCAGCCTTTCGCGCTCTGCTTGTCTCGCGCCCAGGCGATGAACTCGTCCACGCCGGCGCCGTTCAGCATGTCCACCGCGGCCAGGACCTCCGGCAGCGGCCAGTCCCACCAGGCGATCTCCAGCAGGGCGGCGATCTGCTCGTCGCTGAAGCGTTGCTTGATCACGCGCGCCGGATTGCCGGCGACGATTGTATAGGGTGGGACGTCACGCGTGACGACGGAGCAGCCGGCGATGACGGCCCCATGGCCGATGGTCACACCGGAGTAGAGGGTCGAGCCGGAACCGATCCAGACGTCGGAACCGATGACCACGTCGCCGCGCGAGAACGGCATGCCGTCCTCCAGTTTGCCCGGCAGGTTGTAGCACCAGCGGAAGGCGTAGGTGGAGACCCAGTCGGTGCGATGGTTGCCGCCGACGAAGACCGTCACGTCGAGGGCGATCGAGCAGTACTTGCCGATGATGACGCGGTTGCGATCGCCACGGAACTTGACGACCCTCGGCCGGCCGTAGGTGCCCTCGCCGATCGTCAGCGTGCCGTCGAGCTGGTACAGCCAACTTGGCTTGAGCCGGCTGCCCAGGAAGTACAGCTCGCGCATCAAGGCGTTCACCGGAACATCCTCCTCATGTCCTCCAGAACGGCGCTCAAGCCCTCGTTGATCACTCTGTACCCGGCCTCGTTCGGGTGGGCGTAGTCGCGGGTGTAGGCCTTGCGCATGATCCTCTGTTCGTCCACGATCAGCGACTCGCCGTCGAACACCACGACCCGCGGCCCCGTGAAGGCACGGATGAAATCGTTGACCTCTTTCAGCGCCACGATGACCTGGTCCGACCACAACACGCGCCGGCTCAGCGGGATCCGGCCCAGGGGGAGGATCGTCGTCAGCAGGGCCACGGCACCCAGGGCGACGGACTTCTCCACCAGTTTCCCGATGTTCGCCTTGCAGTCTGCCACGATCCGGGCCTGTTGGTCGGGGAAGACGGGGATCGTGGCCAGGTCGTTGATTCCCACCTGGATCAGCACCACGTCCGGGCGCAGCGGGGTGACGTGTCGCTCGAACCGCTCCAACACTTGGATCGTCATCTGACCGCCGATACCTCGGTTGATGAACTCGTAGCCGGCGACCTGGGGGAGCGGCCAGTCCTCCGCTCGCGAATCGCCGAAGAATACCACCCTGCGCACGCCCGGGGCGGGCGCGGGCAGTTCCTCGGTGGGGTAGTATTCGGACCCCAACGGGTCGAGCAGGGCCTCGTTGAGCCGGGCGTAGAAGCTGTGCGCCCGGCGGTAGAGGACGACGTTGAGGACGAGCGAACCGAGCAGGGCCAGGGCCAGGATGGCGCTGACCAGATAGCTGTATTCTATGGCTGACATTTCCCGACAGGCCTCTTCGACATGATTGGACGCGAAGGGGAATTATAACTCAAAATCGGCTCTTGGGGAATCCGCCGCCTTCCGCGCTACGGCGACGAAGTTGAGGGCGAACAACCCACCGCGGTCGAACAGGCCGTCCACGGCGACGACGAACCGGCTGTGCAGCCGATTGATCCACAGGACCGTCCCGACCAGGGCCGCCGGTCGATGAGGAAGCAGGGCCAGGAGGACCGTCGGGGGGAGGCTGCCCAGCAGGGCAAGCAGCCCGCCAGCGGGGCGGATCAGCAGCGGCGCGAAGCCAGCCTGCTGGAGCATGGACTCCAGTCCGTAGCCGGTGTACCGGTAATAGTCGTGTGGGGCGGCGTGGAGGTAGGAGATGTGCGGGGCGGAGAGGATCAGCGTTCCGCCCGCTCGCAGCACGCGGTGGGCCTCGACCAGCAGGTGCTGCGGCTGCGGCGTGTGCTCCAGCACCTGGGAGCAGAAGACCGTGTCGAACGCGCCGGAGGCGAAAGGGAGACTCCGCCCGTCGGCTAGTAGGTCGAGCGCCGGGCTGCACGGTTGGATGTCAACGGCGACGACCGTGCCGCGGCGGGCCAGCACGGCGCGGTAGGCCCCGCAGCCGGCCCCCAGGTCGAGTATGCGCCCGGCGGCGTGCTGCTCGACCAACGGCAGCAGGGCGCGGGTCAGGCTGTGGTGGGCGGAGGTGAGGGTGAAGTAGTCGTCGCGGCCGGCGCGGTTGTTGGCAAAGCGGTTCCAGCGGGTCTTCAGGTCTTCCATGACACAACACGGGCACAACACGGATTCCACAGATTACACGGATAGCACGGATGGAGACGGACGGGGGCGCGGATTGCGGCAACCAGTTCCGGTCGTCCGTGCAATCCGTGGGAATCTATGCGATGCATCCGTGGCTCCTACACACGGCGATCTGGCAGCATGGACTGGTACAGGTCGTAGTACGCCCCGGCGATCTGGCTCCAGTCCATCGTCAGGGCCATCTGGCGGCTCTGCTGGCCCATCTGCGCGCACAGCGGACGGTTGCCGATCAGCCCGGCCAGCGCGTCGGCCAGCGCCGCCGCGTTCTTCGCCGGCACCAGCAACCCGTTGCGCGGCGGCTCGACCAGGTCCACGCTGCCCGGCACTGCCGTCGCCACGACGGGCAGCCCGCAGGCCATCGCCTGCAGCAGCACCAACGGCATGCCCTCGATGATCGAGGGCAGGACGAAGAGATCGGCGGCGCGCATCTCGTCCGGCATCCGCTCGAACGGCAGCCAGCCGGCGAACTCGACCCGCTCGGCGATCCCGCGTTGCCGGGCATGTTCTTCCAGGTGCGGGCGCAGCGGCCCGTCGCCGACGATCCGCAGCCGCCAGTCGGTCACCCCGCCCGCCGCCAGCGACGCCAGTCCGTCCAGCAAGTACGCCAGTCCCTTCTGACGCACCACCCGCCCGACGAAGAGCAGTCGAAACGGCCCGCGGCGCTCCTGTGGCGCCCCGACGGGCGAGAAGATCTCACAGTCCACTCCGTTGGGGATGACGCGGATGTCCACCGAGGGGATGGACAGCAGCGATAGGTCGCGCAGGCCCGTGCTCACCGCCACTACCGCCGCGGCGGCGCTCCAGACGATCTTCGTCGCCGGGGCGAGGATCTGCTGCAGCGTGCCGACCTCCTCCGGCAGGAAGCCGGGCACCTCGCCGCCATGGAGGGTCATGATGTAGGGGATGCCGAGGGTGAGCTTCAGCCAGTAGCCCAGCGGTCCGGTGGGGAAGCCGGAATGGATGTGCACCAGGTCGGGCCGGAAGCGGCGCGCCAATTGCCAACTGGGGATGACGCTGTTGGCGACGAAGGAGAACATCTCGTAGATGGAACAGCGATAGGCCAGGCGACGCAGCGTGCGGACGCGGTAGACCGTGTATCCGTCAATGACCTCGCGGCGCGGCAGTCCCTGGAAATGTGAGGTGAGGATGGCGACCTCGCCTCCTCGCCGGACGATGTGCCGGGCGATGCAGGCCGAGACGTTCCCCGCCCCGCCGCCCAGGGGCGGGAACTCATAGTTGATCACCAGGACGCGCATGGCGGCAAGTATCAGACTCCCGAAGTCTCCCAGCGGTAGGGCGGGCCAGCGGCCCGCCCCCGCTTTACTGACCGGGCGCTCTCTGCCAACCGTTGCGGATCGCGTCCTCCTCGTTGCAGAACCAGCGCATACCGTAGGGAATGTACATCTGGGCTTCCTCGTACCCCGGCATGTCCGGTGTGTAGTAGTAGCGATCGCCCATCCCGGTGACGATGCCCTTGATGACGCAGTTGACCGTCGGGTTGAGACAGCCGTTCGGACACTCGCTGGGCGTGGAGACGGGGACGGGGGTCTCCACCGGGCTCTGCAGCGGAGACACGGTCGCCTGGGGGGTTGGAGTGTTGCAGGCGGCCAACACGAGGGCCAAGAGAGCGATCAGGCTGAACAGGCTGAGCAGATGCTCTTTGCGCATACGTTTTCTCCTCACTGGCGTGAAATGGGACGGGCATTGTATCACGACTGCGGCCTCCCGTCAAAGCGGGGGGCCGCCGGGATTTCGAAGCAAATCCGTAACTGCCTACCCCTACCCTCCCGCAGGTTAGAAAGTGGCGGGCAAGAGGGCGATCAGCTCCTTGCGGCGCACTCCGGTGTGGAGATTGCGCCCGAACCTGCGGGAGGGTAGGCAGTTACATCCGGGGACGGAATCGCGGCTTTAGCCGGTGCAAACGTGGCTCGAACCGGCTGGAGCCTCGACTCCGAGCGGGAAAAGCGGCATCGGCAGCCCAAATCGCTTCTGCTGCGGGAACTGCTCACCCTCCCGCAGGTTGGGGAGCAATTTGCAGCCCGAATCACACTTCAATGGCCACTCCGATTCGTTGCCCGGTCACTTCCGAACCTGCGGGAGGGTGAGCTGAGCAGTTACCTGCTGCGAACACCCGCGCCCCTTGGCATCCTTCGTGGTTCTTCAGTGGAGTCACGGCCCGACCGTGACCGACCCCAGGGGGAGGGAATCGGCAACAGTCTCTCCATCCGTCACCGCCAGCCGCGTCCCGTCGCTCAGGCGGTACAGCCCCACGACTAGAGTGTAGCTGCCGGCGGGCAGATCGGACGGGAGCAGCACGCCGTGCCGGTCTGTCAGCGCTTCGCCCGCTGCCCAGAGTGTGGTGGGGAGCAGGTTGCCCAGCGGCTCGGCGTCGTGCTGGGCGACCAGGTTGCCCCCGCCGTCGAGCAGGTGCACGAAGACCTTGTACCGTTCGGGAGGTGCGGCGTCGGCCTCCCAGAAGAGGGAAACCGGCAGCACCTCCCCCGGCGCGAACGGCCCCGCGCCGACGGAGTAGCCGGCCAGGGTGATCGCCTCGCCGAAGCGCGCGCCCGACTCAACCGCCGGCTGCTCCGGCAGCGCTCCCAACCCGTAGACGGCGAAGCGCACCCGCCCGTACCAGCGGTCGCCCGCCGGGTAGGCGTGGGCGGCCAGCCAGCTCTCCACGATCCGCTGCGGGTCGGCCTCCGTGTCGCCCCAGTAGATGACGAGCAGCCGGCGGTGCGCGGCGGCGATGGCCTCCAGCTCGGCGGTCACCGCCGCCACGTCCGGCGGGCGGCTGCGCGGCAGCGGGTAGACCGGCGCGCCGTCCCGATGGTAGTAGCTGAAGACCTCCCACTGGTTCGGCGCGTTGAGGATGATCCCATCGCCCGGCCGGGCCATCGCTGCCACGTCGGCGGCGATCTGCCGATAGTCGTCGCGGGCGTAGGCGGGGTCGAAGTAGAGATGGCGGAGAGAAGGTAGGAAGCCGACGAGGATGATGAGCACGTAACACGCAAAACGCAACACGTGCTTCGCGTTGCGTGTTGCGTGTTGCGTGAGAGACAGCCCGTGCGATCTGCGATACGCGATCCGCGATAGGCGATAGGCGATAGGCGATACGCGATCCGCGATTCGCGATACCCCCTCCACGCCCCGCGCCACGAGCAGGTGGAAGGGGGGCAGGACGGCGAGGAGGAACTTGAGGTAGGCCGGCTTGTACAGGTCGAAGGCGAAGATGAGGGTCACCGGCACGAGCAGCCAGACGGCCAGCACGCCCACGGCGGCACCCCCTTTCCTGCCCGGCCACAGTCCGACCAGCAGCAGCCCCCCGGCGATCCACAGCCCCCAGCGGGCCGCGTCCAGTTCCAGCGTCGTCCCCACCGTCAGCACGCGGAAGACGTCCCGCAGCGCCGGCCCCAGCTCGTACCCCCGCCCGGCGGACGGCCAGGTGGTGACGGCGCGCAGGGCGGTGGGCAGCCAGGGCAGGAAGAGCAGGCCGATCGCCGCCTGGACGCCGGCCCAGCTCAGCAGCCGCCGCCAGCGCCCCGCGCCGCGCCGTCCCCGCGTCAGCCACCAGCCGGCGAAGAGCAGGTTGTGCACCACCAGGACGAAGGGGAAGGCGTAGTGCGTGTACATCCCGGCAGCGCTGGTCAGCACATAGGCCAGGAGCGCCGACTTCGGGCTGCGGACGTGGAATAGCCCACAGAGCGCATCTGTCGAAGCGACGGCCAGCAGTCCCAGCAGCGCGTACATGCGCGCTTCCTGGGCGTAGTAGATCGCCAGGGGGGAGAGGGCCGCCAGGAGCGCGCCGCCCAGCCCCACGCCGCTCCCGGCCAGCCGGCGGCCCAGGCGGTAGGTGAGGGCGACCGTCAGCACGCTGCAGAGGACCGACAGGCTGCGCAGGGCGAACTCGCTCCGCCCGACCAGCCCGTGCCAGAAGTGGAGCAGGAGGTAATAACCGGGCGGGTGAATGTCTCCGGCGGCGGCGCGCAGGACGAGGGGGATCGTCCGCTGGGCGGCGGCGGCGGCGTTCCCCTCATCGTTCCAGAAGGACTGGGCGTCCAGCCGGTAGAAGCGCAGTCCCATCGCCAGGAGCAGGATCAGCAGCAGGACGAGGGCGCGCACTGCCGTCCGTTTCACACGCCTACCCCCGCCGCTCGGTCAACCGTCCCTGCTGGCGGGCCAGCCGCTCCAGCGCGTCCAGGGAGAACCTGGCGGCGACGATGAAGACGATGCTCAGTCCCACCAGCACGCTCACCTCGATCTGTACGGACAGGAAACCCAGGGTGGCGCCGCCGGGGAAGAGCATCTGCCGCATCGCGTCCAGGCCCAGCGTGAGCGGGATCAGCGAGGCGGCCATCGCCACCCAGAACCCCAGGTAGCGCACCGGGAAGTAGAAGCCGGAGAGCAGGTAGACCGGCTCCTGGAGCAGGTTGGAGATGTGCCAGGCCTCCCGTCCCCACAGCAGGAAGAGCGAGGCGAAGAGCATGCCCATCCCGTAGAGGGCGGCCATGGTGAGGAAGAAGGTCAGGATCAGCAGGCCGAAGTCGCCCAGTGCGTAGCGCACGCCGAAGAGCAGCGAGCCGACGGCGATGATCGCCGTCGCCCGCAGGATGGTGGCGAGCAGCCCGCCGATGGCCATGCCCAGCAGGATCGCCATCATCGGCGCCGGGGCAGCGATGTACAGGGCCAGGTTGCCGGATTCCTTCTCCCAGTAGAGTTGGCTGGACATGCCCCAGAGGACGTTGATCCAGAAGGCGGTCATCGCCCCGCCGACGACGACGAAGCCGATGTACTCCTCCGGCGCGCCGATGGCGCGGTAGACGAAGACGTAGGCGGCGGTGCCCAGCAGCGGCAGCAGGGTGTCGAAAAAGAGCCACGAACGCTCGCGGTTGGAGCCGATGACGCGCGGGTAGGCTCGCCCGATGATCGTCCGCAGCCACAGCTCCAGCTCAGAGCGCATGCCCCGCCTCGTCCGGCTCGGCCGGCGGGAGTTCGTCGGCGTGCTCGTCGCCCAGGCCGCGACCCACCAGGTGGACGAACACATCCTCCAGCGTCGCCTCGCGTTTCTCCAGCGAGAGGATGTGTGCGCCGGAGGTGCTGAGCCGCTCGACCACCGCCGTCAGCACGTCGTCCGTCTCCAGGATGAAGTCCAGGTGGACGTGGCCGTCGTGGAAGCGGGGGGTGAACTGACGCACGCCGCCGATGGCCCCGAAGGGCGCGGTCGCCTCCGCGCCGATGGGGGTGACGCGGATGTGGTAGATGACCTCCTGGTTCAAACGGCGCTTGAGGTGGGTGGGGGAATCGCAGGCCAGCACTCGCCCGCGGTCAATGATCGCCACCCGGTCGCACAACTCATCCGCCTCGACCATGTAGTGGGTGGTCAGCAGCACCGTGCGGTCGGGCCGCGCGCGCAGCCAGTCGGCGACGAAGGCGCGTACCTGTCGCGCCGCCCCCACGTCCAGCCCCAGCGTCGGCTCGTCCAGGAAGATGATCCGTGGGTCGGTGAGAAAGCCGCGCACGATGTTCATCTTCTGCCGCAGGCCGGTGGAGAGGTCAGAGATCTTGGTGTTGCGTCGGTCGCTCAGCCCGACCACGCCCAACAGTTCGTCCATGCGCTGGCGGGTGGTCTTGTTATCCATCCCGTAGAACTGGGCGAACATCCACAGGTTCTCCTGGACGGTGAGCAGGCCGTAGCCGGAGGTCTCGCCGCCGGAGACCATGCCGATGCGCCGGCGGATCTCCTTGACCTCCCGCTCCACGTCTAGCCCGTCCACCCAGGCGCGTCCGGAGGTGGGGGAGAGAAGGGTGGTGAGGATCTTGATCAGCGTTGTCTTACCGGCGCCGTTAGGCCCCAGCAGGCCGAACAACTCGCCGCGCCGCACCTGCAGGTCCACGCGGTCGAGGGCCACCAGCTCCCCTTTCTTCCTCTGGCGGCCCTTGCCCTCGCGCGTCTTGTAGACGCGGGTCAGTTCCTCCGTGCGGATCGCCAGCATGTCATCCATAGTCCAACGTCCCTGCGTCTCCCCGTCTCCCCGTCCCCGCGTCTCCGCGTCTCCCTGTCTCCCCCCTCCCCTTACCCCAGCAACCGCTCCCGCATCAACCGGGGCGTCAGGCTGCCGCAGGCCATGATCGCGTCGTGGACCTGGCGCATGGATGCTTCCGGGTGGGCCGCTCGATAGTCCCGCACCAGCTCCAGGATCGCCAGTTTGCCCATCAGGTACGACTGTGGCTGGGTCGGTGTGGTGGTGTAGCGACGGACCTCGGCCAGGGCGTTGGTCGGTTCCAGTTGACATTCCTGGACCAGGAAGTTCACCGCCTCGTCCACCGACATGCCGCGCGTGTGTAAGGAGACGTCGAGGATGATGCGGGCGGCGCGCCACAGCTGGTCCGAGAGCCGCCCCAGCTTCTGCACCGGCTGGGCGATGTAGCCCAACTGCTCCATCAGCTCCTCGTTGTAAAAGGCCCAGCCCTCGATGAACAGCGTGGCCAGGAAGGAGCCCATGCGGCGGGGGATGGAGGGCGAGCGGTTGGCCCAGACCAGTTGCAGGTGGTGGCCGGGGTAGGCCTCGTGGAGGGCGGTGAT
>DAOTYW010000259.1:0-9324 GCA_034434755.1 Anaerolineae bacterium
GGGGGGGGGGGGGGGGGGGGGGGGGGGGGGGGGGGGGGGGGGGTGAGGGGCCGGCGCACCGGCCCTGCCAGCACCAGGCCTGGTAAAGGGTAGGCAGTTACGTGCGACTGGCGACAGGGCTGACGGCTGGGGAGAGACCCCGCCTGGGCTCTGACCGTGCCCGTGCGGGGGCGGCCGGCCGCAGCGGTGGGGCGGAGGTGGACAAAGGGGGAGGGGAGGGCCGTGTGGGCCGTCCCCTCCCCCAACCCGGAGCGGTTTCGTCGCTACCCCTTCACGCCGCCGGCGGCCAGGCCGGCGACCAGGTAGCGCTGCAGGAAGAAGAACAGCAGCACCGCCGGAATGGACATCATGATGGACATAGCGGCGAACTCCGACCACGGCGTGCCGGCGGCGTACTGGCCGATCATCCCGCGCAGGATCATCGGCAGGGTGAACCGCGAGGGTTCGGTCAGGAACGTCCAGGCGAGGATGAACTCCGACCAGCCGGTCAGGAAGCCCATTAGCGCCGTCACCGCCATGCCGGGGGTGGCCAACGGCAGGACGACGCGCAGGAAGCCCTGGGTGCGGTTGCAGCCGTCAATCTGCGCCGCCTCTTCCAGATCGTAGGGCAGCGCATCAATGAAGCCTTTCATATTCCAGATGGCGAAGGGCAGCGCCGAGGAGGCATAGGCGATGGCCAGTCCCCACAGCGTGGTGCGCAGGTGGAGGGCGTTGAGCAGGACGAACAGCGGGGCCAGCGTGCCGCCCGGCGGGATCATCAGCACCAGCACGAAGCCCAGCATCCCCAACTTCCGGCCGGGGAAGACCAGGCGGGAGAAGGCGTAGGCTGCCGTCGTGCCGATGGCCACGGCCATCACCGCCGTCCCGCCGGCTACCAACAGGCTGTTGCGCAGCAATTGCCAGAACGTGACCGGATTGGGCGAGGGGCGGGTCAGGACGTTGATGTACGCCTGCAGGGTGGCCCCCGGCGGGATAATCGTCAGCCCCATCGGGCGAGAGAAGTTGCGCGGATCGAGCGACATGGACAGGATCCATACCAGGGGAAACAACACCGTCGCCAGGATCGCCAGCAGGAAGACCTGGATCAGGTCGGCGCGCATCGTCTGGCGGGCGCGCTTGAAATTGCCGCTGGCGAGGACGGCCCGCAACAGGCGCAGGTAGCGGATCAGCAGGGCGATCCCCACGGCCAGGGCGATCCCCCCGCCGCCGATGCGCGACGCCCGCGTGGCGGCGTCGGCGATGGCGGGGGCGGTGGCCAGCCAGTAGACGCACAGCCCCAACAGCCCCAGCGCCACGGCCAGCGCGAGGAAAGCCCACGCCACGGCGACGATGTCACCGACGCTGCGCCGGACCGACGGCCTGACAGTAGCGGATTCGCTCATGGGGGGGCCTCCTCAAGCGTAGTAGGGCTCGGTCGCCCGCGAGACGCGGTTGGTGATCAACGTGATCGCGGCCAGGATGATGAAGACGATCACATTGAATGCCGAAGCGACGCCGTACCAGCCCTGCGGGTTGACCAGCTTGAAGCCCTGGGTAACCAGGATCTCCGTCAGCCCGATCGGCCCGCCGCCGGTGACGAAGTAGATGACGTTGAACTGGTTGAAGGTCATCATGATGCCGATCATGATCGCCGGCACCATCGCCGGGCGGATCAGCGGCAGCGTGACGCGCCAGAACTGCTTCCAGCGCGACGCGCCGTCCACCTCGGCGGCCTCGTAGAGGTCCTTGGGAATGCTCTGCAGCGCGCCGGTGGCGATGACCATCATGAACGGCCAGCCCAGCCAGATGTTGGTGATGAGGACGGCGAAGAAAGCCAACGGCAGGACCAGTCCGATCTGGGGCAGGTTGACGATCGGCGCGGGCTCCAACAGCCAGCGGGTGTTGCCCGGCAGGCCCAACTGTTGCAGCAGCAAGTTGATCGCCCCGAACTGCTCGTCCCACATATTGTGCCAGACCATGCCGGAGATCAGCGCCGGCAGGGCCCAGGGGATGACGAACAGGCTGCGGTAGATGCGCTTCCCCGGCAGCCCCTCCGTGTTCAACGCCAGAGCGATGAGGATGCCCAGCGCGACGTGGAAGAAGACGTTGATGAAGGTCCAGACCAGGTTAAAGACCAGGATGCGCCCAAAGCTGAAGTTCGGCAGCGGTAGGCCGCGCCACAGGATGTTCAAGAAGTTCTGGAAACCGACGAAATCGGGATCCTGGGTGCGCAGATGGCTGAGATCGAAGTTCGTGAAGGCCATCCACAACTGGTAGACCAGCGGGTAGAAGGTGATCAGGGCCATGATGGAGAAGGCGGGGAGGATGTAGAGGTAGGCCAGACGGCCGTTCCAGATGGCCTGACCGAAGGAGATGAGAGGGTTCTTCTTGTTCGGGGCGGCAGTAGAAGCCATGCGCCCTCCTGCTACTCCAGGGCTCCGGGGTCCGGGCGACCCTGGAGTCTGGATATGGAGGGTGGGTGGGGCGTGGGCCCCACCCACCCGGCGGATCCATCCACTAGCGGCCGTTGGTCTCGTTGATCAACCGGCAGGCCTCGGCGATCGCGTCCTCGGCGGTCGCGACGCCCTCGTAGATCTTGGTCACTGCATCACCCATCGGCCCCCAGGTCGCGCCCAGTTCGGGGACGACCGGGAAGGGATCGGAGTAGGGCACCTGGGCCAGGAAGCCGCCCACGACGGGGTTGCTGGAGGTGTCCACGCTGGCGTTGGCCGGGATCCAGTTGGCCTCGTTGAGGAAGCGCGCCTGCACCTCGGCGCTGGTCATGTACTCGATGAACAGCATCGCCGCGCTGACCTGTTCGGGGGTGGCGTTGACGTTGATCTGGATCATCTCGGACTGGTTCCAGGGGTGCGGATCGCCATGGCCAGGGATCGGCGGGATGCGCGTCACGCCGACGTTCTCCAGGCCCAGGTCGGCGATGGCATCGCCGGACATCCAGGGGCCCTGGATGCGGAAGGCGACCTGGCCGGAGCGGAAGAGGGTGTCCATGTTGCCGTCGTTGCCGTCGCAGGTCACGCCATCGGAATGGCAGACGGTGCTGAGGAACTCGAAGGCGGCGGCGGCGCCGGTGGTGTCCAGGACGCAGCGGTAGTTCTCATCGAACAACTGCGCGCCGAAGGCCGGCACCCAGCCGTAGTTGTGGAACCAGTCGAGGGTGATGGCCATGCCGTGCTCGGCGGCCATGTCGAGCAGCTCGTCGAAGGTGGTCGGCGGGGTGGAGATGATGCTCTTGTTGTAGAACAGGGCGACGACCTTGTTGTTGATCGGGACGCCCACCAGGACGCCGTTGACCCGTCCGCCCTCGACGGCAGCCGGCACGAGGTCGCCCAGGAACTCGGCGTTCTCGTCAATCGGTGCCAGCAGGCCGGCGGCGGCGTAAGCGGCCATGCGGTCCTGCGGGCCGGTGATCAGGGTCGGCCCGCCGCCGGCGGCGGCCTCGGTCTGGAACTTGTTCTGCAGCTCGTCGAAGGGCACGGCCAGTGTTTCGACGGTGATGTTCGGATGGGCCGCCGTGAAGTCTGTGACGACCTGCGAGAAGACCCTTTCCTCGGTCTCCGTATAGCCGTGCCAGATCGTGATCGTCACCGGACCACTCGGCTCACCACCACCGCCACCGCAGGCAGTGAGGACCAGTCCCAGCACCAACAGGACAGTCCAGGCGAACAATGTGTAACGCTTCATCTCTTCTCCTCCTGAATTGTGGTGAATTGGGGATACCCGGGTTGCCGGGGGATAGAACGGGAAACTGGATCACTGGTGCTCCGGTACCTCCTTTCGGCCCGAGCGGGGCCATTGTGAGCTGTATGTCATTCTAGCACGATCGAAGCCTACGTCAAGAGAACCTACCGGCAGGCTGGGGCGGCAGGATTCGAACCTGCGGTTGACGGATCCAAAGTCCGTTGCCTTACCAGCTTGGCCACGCCCCAGCGTCGGGCGCACACGGCGCCGTGCCTCCTCGATTATACCACCAGTCGCCATTTTCGTCACGGCGCGGCAACTGCTCACCCTCCCGCAGGTTCGGGCGCAATCTCCGCACTGGAGTGCGCCGCAATGGCTGCTTGCCCTCTCGCCAGCTACTTTCTGACCTGCGGGAGGGCAGACTGGACAAAATATCAACCGGACCGTACAATAAGCGCTATGGACATCTTGGATGATCTGCTCATGAGCCTGCCGGACGACGCGCCGGTGCGCGCGATCCTCGTCGGTGTACACTGGACGGTCGTCTGCAGCCGGGGGTGCGGGTTGGCCTCGACGGTCGCCGGAGACCGGCCACACGGTCACGCCCAGGTGCGCGACGTGGGACGGTTGCACAGCAAGAGCGGGCGCGAGCTGGCCGGGTATGTGTGCTCGGATAACCCGCTCGAAGCCAGCATCGGCCTGGCGGCGATCAACTCGCTGCTGGAGGTGGACGAACGGCGCGCGGTCGAGATCAACGCCGCCGAGGTGCTGGCCGAGCACGGGCGCGGCAAGAAAGTTGCCCTGGTGGGACACTTCCCCTTCATCCCCTGCCTGCGCCGGCAGGTCGGCCAACTGTGGGTGATCGAACAGCAGCCGACGGAGGGCGAGTATCCTGCTGCCGCCGCCCCTGAACTGATCCCCCAGGCCGACGTGGTCGCCATCACCGGCAGTTCGCTGATCAACCATACCCTCGGCGATCTGCTCGCCCTCTGCCGGCGCGATGCCCTGGTGATGGTGCTGGGGCCTAGTACGCCGCTGTCATCGGTGTTGTTCGCCCACGGGGCCACGGTTATCTCCGGTGCGCGCGTCGTGGACGAGGCCGCCGTGCTGCGCACCGTCGGCCAGGGGGCCACGTTCCAGCAGGTACAGGGCGTGCGGCTGCTCACGCTCCACCGTGAGCACACCGCTCCATCCATGCCATCTGTGTAATCTGTAGTTGACCTCCATAACCCATACCGTCTGACCGGAGCGAGATACATGGAACTGAACTGTGCGATCTGCCACGTGCAGGCCTGTCGCGAACCGCCGGGCGACAAGTCCTATCCCCGCTTCTGCCCGTCGGCCTCCGCGGATGGCCAGCAGGCCCTCGCCGAGGCCCGCGCTGCGTACGACACCCCGGAGACGCGGTCGCTGGCGCAGGCCGCCGCCCGCACCGAGGCGGCGGGCTACTGCCGGGAACCCCGCGTCGAGGAAGTGATGAACTTCGCCCGCCGGCTGGGCGTCCATCACCTGGGCATCGCCAGTTGCGTCGGCCTCATCCGCGAAGCCGAACTGCTGCAGGAGATCCTGGAGGCGAACGGCTTCCAGGTTTCCAGCGTCTGCTGCAAGGCGGGGACGATTCCCAAGGAAGCGATCGGCCTGACCGATGAGGAGAAAGTCCGCCCTGGCCAGTTCGAACCGCTGTGCAACCCGGTCGGACAAGCCATGCTGCTCAACGCGGCCGGCGCCGGGCTGAACATTGTCGTTGGGCTGTGCGTGGGGCACGACAGCCTCTTCTTCCGCCATTCCGCCGCGCCGGTGACGGTGTTGGTAGCCAAGGACCGCGTGACGGGGCACAATCCCGCCGCCGCGCTCTATACCAGCCACTCGTACTATCGGCGGCTGCGGGAGCCCGCCGGACGATGAGCGCCCGATGATGCGTCCTACCGGAGGCGACCGACCTGCCGCGGTTCCGGCAACCCCGTCGCCAGCACGTAGGCCGCCAGGCAGAGCGCCGTGGCGGTCAGGAACAGCCCGGCGAAGCCGGACAGGTCCACCAGCAACCCGCCCAGGCCGGAGAGCAGGACGATGAGGCCCATCAGCGTGTTGGACAGGCCCACGGATAGCGGCCGCTCGGCCTCGGCGACGATCTCCAACAGGTAGTTGCTCGCCGCCAGGGCGTGGCCGGGCCGCACTGCGCCGTCCAGCACGAACAACGGCAGCGCCAGGTAGGGCAGCCAGTTCCCCTGCGGGTGCAGCAGGCTCACCAGGCCCACCAGCGCCAGCGCGGTCAGCACGGTCAGTCCGTTGCCTACGGCCAGCAGGCGCAGTGCCAGCCGGTTGCCGTAGCGGTCGCCCAACCAGCCCCACGGCAGGTTGCAGACCAACTGCGCGGCGACGCGGGCGGCGATGTACACGCCGACCATTCCCTCGGGCGCGCCCAGGATGTCCTTGGCGTAGACGGCGTAGAAGGGCAGGGCGATGCCGGCCAGCCCCAGTGACAACCGCGCGGCCATGAAGCGGCGGTAGACGTGATCGCGGCGCAGGAGGCGCCCGCCCCGACGGAGCTGCTGCCCCACGGTCACCCGCTCCTCGATCGCCGCGCCGACCGGTTCGCGGATGGCGATGAAGGCGACCATCGCCGGCGTGGCGGCCAGGCAGTAGAGGGCAAAGAGGACGGCGTGGCCGTGCGGGAAGGGCAGCGCCGCGCTGTTCAGCACAGTCTTGACGATCCACCCGGCCCCCAGCCCCATCAGCCCGCCGAGGAGCTGCCGCCAGGCGAAGAGACTGCCGCGCTGTTGCGGCGGGATCGTCTTGGCGGTGACATCGTAGAAAGCCAGGCCCGATAGGCCCGAGACGATGCGGACGACGCCGTAGAGGGTGAAGAAGCTGACCAGCAGGACGAGGGGCTCGTCCACCAGCCAGACGACCGCCGCCAGCAGCAGCCAGGCGAGGGCGCGCACGACCGCTGTGGCCGCGTAGCTGGGCATCTTGCGCGGCATCCGTTGCACCCGCGCGGAGACGAAGATCTGCGGCAGGTACCAGCCGGCGTCGCCCAGCGGGGCGACCAGGCCGATCAGCAGGTTGGAGGCGGTCAACCGGCTGACGAACCAGGTCAACACCAGCGGCGGGTCAATCAGCCGCTCGGCCAGGTCGAACAGGCCGCCGTTGACGACGTTGAGGACGAAGCTGCGCCGCACCTCGCGGGCGGGCAAGCGGACCGCTGCGCTCAAACTCGCCCTCGTTACACCGCCGCCCAGGCGGTGAAATCCTCCGGCGACAGGGGCTTGCCGGTGGCCTGCCGCACCAGCTCCCGCCAGTCCAGGCGGGCGCCGGGCGCCAACACCTGCTCGATCAGAAACGCCCCTGCCCGTGGCTCGTCCACTAACCCACCGAACCGCTCGTCCACCACCGCCGCCATCTGCGAGGCCATCAGTTCGCCCAGGATGTAGTTGTGGTAGTAGACCGGGGCCAGCGCCACGTGGTACTTGGCCGCCCAGTCCGGCGCCTGCCGCCCTTCCGGACGGACCAGGCCCTGGAAGTGCTCCTTCAGGTCCCACCACAGCGTGTCCAGGTCCTGTTCCGGATCAGCGTACAGGGCGCGCTCGAAGTGCACCATCACCAGCGCCCAGCGGACGAAGATCAGCGAGCCCAGCCGCTCCTGCTGATCGAGGGCCGGGGCCAGCCGGGCGACCTCGTCCGCCGGCAGGCCCAGCACCTGCTCCAGCCAGCGCGGGTCGTGCACCCGCCGACCCATCAGGATCGCTACCGCCTCGGTGGTGAACGTGTGCGCCGGGCGACGCAGCAGCCAGGGCAGGTCGGCGGCCAGATACTTGTCGTAGACGGCGTGGCCCAGCTCGTGCAGCAGGGTGGACATCCAGCGCTCGATGGGGCGCAGGTTGACCAGGATGCGGACATCGCCCTGGCGGTCCACGTCTACGCAGTAGGCGTGCTGATTCTTGCCGGGTCGCTCATAAAGGTCGGAGCGGGCCAGGATGTCCCGCACCTCCATCCCCAGGCCGTCGTAGGTGCGGACAGCCAGCGTTTCCAGGTTGTGGCCCTCCAGGAAGCGGCTCAGGTCGAGGGCCGGGTCGTTCGGCGCGCGCTGGAAGAAGGGGTCGCTGTAGTGCCAGGGGCGCAGGTCGGCCGGGGCCACGCCGAAGCGAGCGGCCAGCCGCTCGTCCAGCGCCGCTTTGGCCTGTGCGTAGACCGGCGCGGTCTGCGCGGCCAACCGCTCCAGCAGCCCGGCCAGCTCCTGCGGATCGAACTCCTGTCCGACCAGGGACAGGGTGTAGAAATCGGGGTAGCCCAGGCGGCGGGCGGCCTCGTTGCGCAGGTGGGCCAGCTCGCGCACCCGCCCGGCGATGCGTGCCCCCAACGTCTGGCTTGCTTCCCAGGCCTCCTGACACAGCGCGGAGTCCGTCTCCTGGCGAAGCACCTGGAGGATGTCGTTATCGGACACCGGCTGGCCACGCAGCAGCGGGCGGTGGTTGACGACCTCCGAGTGCACCTGTTTTTCCAGCTCGACGACCCGGTCAATGGTCTGCGGATCGCGCTGGCCGATCAGGTAACGCAGGAAGAGTCGCTCCAGTTGACGGGCCAACAGGGGGTCGGCGGGGGGTGACCGGCGGAAGGCCTGGAGTTGCTCGTAGGGTTGCGGCTGGGCGTAGAGGCGCATGACTTCCGCATTGAGCCGGGCGGCTTCCTCCTGCGCTTCCGGCGTGCCGGTCGTATCGGCGGCCCACTGCGCCAGCGCGTGCTCGCGGAAAAGGGGCGCGGCGATCTGGACGTGTTCGTGCAACAGGGTTTCCAGGTTCATATTCTCCTCCTCAGGTAACTGCCTACCGTCCGGCGTTGGCCGTCATTCGCCCTCACCCCACCCCCCTGGCCGGGCGGGGGTAGGGGGTGAGGTGAGGGGCCAGCACACCGGCCGCGCCAGCGTCAGGCCTGGCCAAGGGTAGGCAGTTACCTCCTCAGTCGTCCGAAATCCGAGGCCCGCAGCGAAGTTCGTCACAAAAGGATTATAGCACGGTTTGCTTTTGGGGACATGTGGGCTATAATATCCGTACAACGCAGCCGACAACGCAGAGGTGGACAATGGAAGAGGGCACGGCCCGTCGCAGTGTTCTCGTCGTCTGTTCCGTGATGAGCCTCATCGTTGGTAGCCTGATCGGTTTCTTCACTCCCCATCCGGCGGGGCGGGCGATCTCCGTGGTCACGCCCGATCCCACGGCGACGCCCCTGCCGACGCCGACGCCCGCTCCGCTGCGCGTCTACGTCAGCGGGGCGGTGATGGCCCCCGCTGTGTATCGTCTCCCGCCCGGCAGCCTGGTCGAGGATGCCATCCGGATTGCCGGCGGCGCCGCGCCCGACGCCGACCTGGAGCGCATCAACCTGGCGCGGGAGCTGAGCGATCAGCAGCAGGTCTACGTGCCGCGGGCGGGGGAAGGGGAGCCGCCGCCGACGCTCTCCGGCGGGGCTGCCCCCACCGCCGCGCCGACGCGGCTGGACCTCAACAGCGCCAGCGCAGCCGAACTGGAGGCGCTCCCCCACATCGGGCCGACCACGGCCCAACGGATCGTCGAGTACCGCGCCACCTACGGGCCGTTTCAGACCATCGAGGACCTGATGAACGTGCCGGGCATCGGCCCGGCGACGTTCGAGGAA
>DAOTYW010000260.1:0-14683 GCA_034434755.1 Anaerolineae bacterium
CCCGCCCCTCTCCCGCCCGGCGGGAGAGGGGCGGGGGCCAGGGGGGGGGGGGAGGAGCCGGCACACCGGCCCTGCCAGCACCAGGCCTGGTAAAGGGTAGGCAGTTACCATTGTTCATTGATCTTCCGCGCCATCATCGCCGCCAGGTCAGCCGTGCGGACGGAGTAGCCCCACTCGTTATCGTACCAGGCGACGACCTTGATGAAATCACCCTTCTCCTTGCCCAGCACGGTAGTGAACTGTAGGTCCACCGACGAGCTATGGGCGTCGCCCTTGTAGTCAATGCTGACCAGCGGCTCGTCCACGGCGGCCAGGATGCCCTGCAGCGGGCCGGCGGCGGCGTCGCGGAACGCCTGGCGCAGCTCCTCGGTCGTGGTCGGCACCTCAATCTGAGCGGTGAAATCCACCACGGAGACGGTGGAGGTGGGGACGCGCAGGGCATAGCCGTCGAACTTGCCCTTCAGGTCGGGGATGACCAGGGCGACGGCTTTCGCGGCGCCGGTGGTGGTGGGGATGATGCTCATCGCCGCCGCCCGCGCCCGCCGCAGGTCGCTGTGCGGCATGTCCAGGATGCGCTGGTCGTTGGTGTAGGCATGGATGGTAACCATCAGGCCACGCAGGATGCGGAAACGGTCGTGCACCACCTTCGCCGCCGGAGCCAGGCAGTTGGTCGTGCAGGAGGCGTTGGAGACCACGTGGTGGACCGCCGGGTCGTACATCCAATCGTTGACGCCCATCACGATCGTCAGGTCCTCGCCCTCGGCGGGGGCGGAGATGATCACTTTCTTGGCTCCGCCCCTGGTGATGTGGTTCTCGGCGCCCTGGACCAGCTTGCCCTTCTTGTTGACGCCGTCCTTCTTGACCGTATACAGGCCGGTGCTCTCGATGACGATCTCCACGCCCAGGTCGGCCCACGGGAGGTCGGCGGGGGCGGCGCCCTTGAGGAACGCCCGGATCGGTTTGCCGTCCACGATCAACACGTCCTCACCGACCTCGACCGTGCCATCGAAGCGGCCGTAGTTCGAGTCGTACTTGAGCAGGTGGGCCATCGTCTTCAGGTCGCCGATGTCGTTGAAGGCGACTACTTCCAGCGTGTCGGGGTAGAAGTCCCGCATCGCCTTGAACACCTGCCGCCCGATGCGTCCGAACCCATTGATGCCAACTCGTGTGGTCATGTGTGTCCCTCCTTGGTTAGTATAGTGCTTGTTGCTGATCGCGTATCGCTGATCGCATATCGCTGATCGCAGAACGCCTATCGCGGATCAACGATACGCAACACGTAACACGCAACAGCCCTTCACCGTCCCTCCAGTAGCCGCAGCAGCGCCTGGGCCAGCTTCTGGCTATCGTGCCGCCACGGCTGGGCCGGGTCCACCAGGTCAAGCGCGAGGACGACGTGGACGGGATCGGGCGCGCTGTCCAGGCGCACCGGCTCGACCCCGGCAGGGAGCGCGGCAGCGTGCTGGCGGTCGCCGTTGGCCAGGACGAGGGGAAAGAGGCCCGCGCCGACGTGCCGCTCCAGCGCCGCCACGTGGTCGTGCACGCTATAACCGTCGGTCTCGCCCCGCTGCGTGGCCACGTTGCAGACGTAGACCCGCAGCGCCCGGCTGGCGGCCACCGCTTGCGCGATCTGGCGCACCAGCAGGTTGGGCAGCACGCTGGTGTAGAGTGACCCCGGCCCGGCGACGATCAGGTCGGCCTCCAGGATCGCCCGCAGCGCCTCCGGGTACGCCGGCGCGTCGTCCGGTTCCAGGTAGACCCGCTCGATCGCCCCGCCAGCCTGGGTGATGCGCGACTCCCCGCTGACCCGGTTCATCCCTGTCGCCTCGTCGCGCAGGTCGCCCAGCAGGGTGACCGGTTGCAGCGTGCTGGGAATGACCCGTCCCTGGATCGCCAGCACGCGGCCAGCTTCCAACACTGCGCGTTCGAAGGAACCGCTCACCTCGGCCAGGGCGGTGATGAACAGATTGCCGAAGCTGTGGCCGTTCAGCCCGGCCTCGCCGGGGGCGGCGAAGCGGTACTGGAAGAGCTGGGTGATCAGCGCCTCGTCGTCGGCCAGGGCGGCGATGCAGTTGCGGAAGTCGCCGGGCGGCAGCACGCCCAGCGCCCGGCGCAGGCGTCCGGAACTGCCCCCGTCGTCGGCGACGGTGACGATGGCGGTGATGTGCGCGGTGTGCTTCTTCAGCCCGCGCAGCAGCGTCGCCAGGCCGTGACCGCCGCCGATGGCGACGACCTTCGGCCCGCCCCCCTGCTGGCGACGGTCAAGCCGAACCGGAACCTGCATGCGGATGGATACTCCCGACGTCGCGCCGCTCCTGGAGGGCCGCCCGACGCCAGGGACATTATAACCGAAGGGATGGGAGTCGTCAATGAGCGCCGTTGACATCAGACCATCCCCGTGCTATACTGGCCCGTGAAATGGCCGATCCACTCACCCTCCGCAGGTTGGGAAGTGACCGGGCAACGAATCGGAGTAGCCATGGAAGCGCGATTTGGGCTGCAAATGGCGCCCAAACCTGCGGGAGGGTGAGCAGTTACCTGTCAACAAGGAGGAAGAAATGGACAACCGACGCGCGCGTATACGGGGTCTATTGGCCGCCAGCCTCGTGCTCGTTCTGATCGTCCTGGCTTGCGGCCCGACGGGCAGCCAGGTGCCGACCGCGACGGCCACGCTCTACGCGCCGCAGACGGGCAACGTCACGATAACGCCTCAGGCCACCGAGGTCTCGCCAACCCCGCAGGCGCCCGTCACCACCGCATCCGGCTGCACGCTCGACGCCAGTTACGTGGCCGACGTGACGATTCCGGACAACACGCCGTTCGCGCCGGGGACAGCGTTCACCAAGACGTGGCGGGTGCGCAACAGCGGCACCTGCGCCTGGGAGGCAGGAACGGTGCTGGTCTTCTCGTCCGGCGAACGGATGAACGGGCCCGACTCGGTGCCGGCGGGGGCGGCGGCCGCCGGAGCAACGATTGACGTCAGCGTCAGCCTGGTCGCGCCCGGCGCACCGGGCACCTACCGCGGCTACTGGCAGCTCCAGGCGCCCGACGGCACCCGCTTCGGCTCTCCCTTCTACGTCCAGATCGTCGTGCCGGCGCCGGTCACCAACACGCCCACCCCGCAGCCGGGCCCGATGTGCACGCCGCCCGCCTGCCCGCCCGGCCAGATCGCCATCTGCCCAGGCCCATGCACCGGCGGGTGCGGGATGGTCTGCGTCACGCCGACGCCAGGCGCCTGCGCGATCCCCGTGGATCCGGCGCTGGCCCCGGTGCTGACCCACGCTCAGGCCCTCGGTTACGACCTCGGCTGCCCGACCGCCGCCGCGACGACGATCTTCGGCGCCTTCCAGGAGTTCTGGACGAACCTGGACAACCCCAACCCCCACATGCATTTCCGCAGCCTGATGGTCTGGCGCTCGGACAACCAGGAGATCTACGTCATTGACGGGCAGGACACGGATGCGTCGCAGGGCATGCTGCTGGCCTACACCGACACGTGGAACGAGAGCCAGCCGGAGATCCCCCCGGCCTGCGCCAGCATGACGCCGCCGGCGGGATACCAGTTGCCTATCCGCGGCTTCGGCAAGGTCTGGTGCAACAACTCACTGGTGGGATCGGTAGGTTGGCCGGCGCAGGCCGAGGAGGGAGTTTCGCTCATCGTCCAACCGATGCAGACCGGCCTGCTGCTGAAGGTGATCCGTTCGACCGGTGGGTACCTGATCGCCCTGGATTACCGGGCGGTCTGGGGAGTGACCATCATGGCCCCGTGAAGCCCATCGCGGGCCGATCACGGAATGGGCCCAATGACGGCGCGCCGGTGCCGTCGAAGGAGTGGAAAGATGCAAGTCGTTCAGGCGTTCCTGAGCCTCTCGATGGCCTTCGGCCTGTCCACCTCGGCCGGCTTGAACGCCTACATCCCGCTGCTGGTCATCGCTCTGGTGGACCGTCTGACGAACGGGGTGATGGACCTGCAGGGGCCGTGGGCCTGGCTGAGCAGTTGGTGGACGATCGGGGTACTGGTCGTGCTGCTGATGGTCGAGGTCCTGGTGGACAAAGTGCCGGCGGCAGACACGGTCAATAACATCATCCAGACCGTCATCCGTCCGGCGGCGGGGGCGATCCTCTTCGCTGCCAGCACCCAGGCGATCGGCATTCACCCGGTGGTCGCGGCGATCTGCGGGGTGATCCTGGCCGGCGGGGTACACGTGGCCAAGAGCGGCAGCCGGCCGGTGCTCTCGACCGTAACCGGCGGCGCGGCCAGCCCGATCCTCAGCACTATCGAGGACATCCTCGCTACGGCGACCTCGATCATCGCGGTCGTCTTTCCATACCTGGTGCTGGCGTTTGTTTTGCTGGTGCTCCTCGCCGTCCTCCTGATCGTGGTCGGGCGGCGGCGACGGGCGCGAGCAAGGGTGCGTGTGACCGTCAAGTGAAGTGAAAGGAGTGAGTTCATGGAACAACAGAGACCCTACTATCCCCCTCCGGCAGCACCGACCAGCGGCCTGGCGATCGCCTCGCTGGTCTTCAGCGTCCTGGGCATCCTCCAGGTGCTGCCCCTGATCGGCCCGGTGGTCGGGATCATCCTGGGCTACATGGCCAAGGGGGCGATCAACGACAGCCGGGGCGCGATCGGCGGCGACGGGCTGGCCAAGGGCGGGATCATCATCGGCTGGATCACCATCGCCCTGTACCTGGTGGCGGGCTGCCTGTTCCTGCTCTTCGCCGTGGTCCTCCCGATCCTGGGCCTGGGCGGGTTGAGCCTGTGCTCGGGTCTGGAAAGCTTCCAGTACTGATTGCTGGACGACCTGCCGATCCGCTCGTCCCGGCCCTGGTCGCCAGCCTGATCAGTCTGGCGCTGCTGCCGTTCATCCCGATCCTGCCCGGGCTGGGCAGCCTGGTGGCCGTAGCGCTGGCTGTGGCGGTCCGTCAGCGCAGCCGGCGGCACTGGTTGCTGTTCGCGATCGCGCCTGTCGCCGGGTTGGGCATGTTCCTGGCGCTGTTGCAGGTCACCGGCGCGCTCTCGGCGGCCATGGGCCTCGGCCCCTGGTGAGCCAGACGAGCGCAATCATCGAACGAGGAGGAAACTGCTATGGAAACCTACACGTCCGAGTCCTACGCGTCCCCGGCGCCGCCGAAGAAGAAGAGCAATACAGGGTTGATCATCGCCATCGTCGTGGTTATTCTCCTGGCGCTCTGTTGTTGCGTGCTGGCCGTGGTGGCGGCCGGCTGGTTCTACGGCGACCAGATCATCCAGCAGCTCAGCCAGGCGTTGTCGTTGCTCGTCTGATCCCAACGGCCCGCCCTATCTCACCACAGGTAACTGCTCACCACCAAGTACACGAAGTACACAAAGGGTACAAAAACAACCCGGATGGGTTCAACTTCGTGTCCTTTGTGTCCTTCGTGGTAGAGAACACAGAGACGCTGAGACGCCAGGAGACTCTGCGTCTCTGCGTTTTCATGCTGTGGGGCCCCGATGGGGCTTGTGCACTGTAGCCTCCGTGTTTGCGTTCAGCGGCTATGGTTGCGGAAGCGTCGCCTGACCGGGGAGCGATCCTGACGGAGCCGATTGCCCGCACCCTGGAGGGGCTGCCCACCCGCCCGGGCGTCTACCTGATGAAAGACGTCCAGGGGCAGGTGATCTACGTCGGCAAGGCGGTCAACCTCCACAGCCGGGTGCGTTCCTATTTCACCGCCTCCGCCCAGGAGAACGCCAAGGTGCGCCGCCTGGCGGCGGAGGTGGCCGACCTGGAGTTCATCGTCACCGACACCGAGCTGGAGGCGCTCATCCTGGAAGCGGAGCTGATCAAGGCGCACCGCCCCCGCTTCAACGTCCGTCTCCGCGACGACAAGCGCTACCCCTACATCCGCGTCACCTGGGCCGACCCGTTCCCGCGCGTCCTGATCACCCGGCGCATCGAACGGGACGGCAGCCGCACCTTCGGTCCGTTCACCTCCTCCGCTGCCGTGCGCGAGACGCTGGAGATGCTGCGGCGGACGTTCCCCTACCTGACCTGCAACCGCGAGATCAGCGGGCAGGACCAGCGGGCCTGCCTATACTACGACATCAAGCTCTGCCTGGGGCCGTGCGTCGGCGCGGTGAGCCAGGAGGAGTACCGGGCGATGATCGCCGGGCTGGTGCGCTTCCTGGAGGGCCGCGGCGAGGAGGTGCTGAGCGATCTAGAGGGGCGCATGCAGGCGGCGGCGGAGGCGTTGGACTTCGAGCGGGCGGCGCGGCTGCGCGATCAACTGCGCTCGGCGCGACAGGTGATCGAGCGGCAGAAGATCGTCGCCGCCGCCGGCAGCGACCAGGATGTCATCGCCCTGGCCCGAGATGACGGCAATGCCTGCGTGCAGGTCTTCTTCATCCGCAGCGGGAAGCTGCTGGGGCGGGAGTTCTTTATGCTAGAAGGGGCCGAGGCCGAGGACGACCGCGCGGTGATGACCGCCTTCCTGAAGCAGTTCTACGAGGAAGCCGCCTACATCCCCCCCGAGGTCATCCTGCCGGAACGCGTGGACGAGGCGTTGGTGATCCAGGAGTGGCTGCGCAGCAAACGGCGGGCCAGGGTCTCCCTGCGTGTGCCGCGCCGCGGACGCGGACGGGAACTGGTGCGCATGGCCGCCAACAACGCCAGCGAGATGCTGGCGCTGGTGCGCGCCCAGTGGGAGGCCGAGGCGGTCCGGCAGGAACAGGCGCTGGACGAGCTGCAGGCGGCACTGGGGCTGGCCGCTCGCCCGGCGCGCATCGAGGGCTACGACATCTCCACCACCCAGGGAGCCGAGACAACCGGCAGCATGGTCGTCTTCGAGCAGGGCGTGCCGCGCAAGTCACACTACCGCCGCTTCGTCGTGCGCGGCGTAGAGGGACCAGACGACTACGCCAGCATGCGCCAGGTGCTGAGCCGGCGCTTCGGGCGCTGGCAGGCCGTCGCTTCCGGCGAGGTGAAGGGGGCGCGGGAGAGCAAGTCCTGGGCGCTCCTGCCCGACCTGTTGATCGTGGACGGCGGCAAGGGACAGTTGGGCGTGGCCCTGGAGGTGCTGGAGAGCTTCGGGCTGCGCGACCAGGTGGCGGCTATCGGCCTGGCCAAGCGTGAGGAGGAGGTCTTCCTGCCGGGGAAACCGGAGGCCGTGCGGCTGCCCGCCGATTCGCCCGCCCTGTTCCTTCTCCAGCGCGTCCGTGACGAGGCGCATCGCTTGGCCATCGGTCACCACCGGACGCGACAGCAGCGGGCTGGCCTGGCCTCCGAGCTCGACAGCATCCCCGGCGTCGGACCGGTGCGCCGCCGGGCGCTGCTGCAGGCATTCGGCTCGCTGGAGCGCATCCGCGCCGCCAGCGTAGACGAGCTGGCCAGCGTCCCGGGCGTCCCCCGCCGCGTGGCGGAGGCGATCAAAGAGCACCTGTAGATGTTTGGTAACTGCTCAGCTCACCCTCCCGTAGGTTCGGAAGTGACCGGGCCACGAATCGGAGTGGCCATGGAAATGCGATTCGGGCGGCCAATGGCGCCCAAACCTGCGGGAGGGTAGGCAGTTACGATTTGACTTTCCCCCCACGGCATGATACAATAGCGCCGAAATCTGGAGATGCTCGCTCCGTAGCCGTTGCGTTGGACCGTCCCGTTGTGGATGCCGCCGTTTCCGCGAGGAGGCGCAGCGCGACACGTTCGATGGCCTGAAGTGATGCTGGGTTTATCGTCCAACCCCGGTATCGTCAACGCGACGAGGAGCGTCGGCGAAGCCGGGGCTTTCTTTGCGGAACGGGCACTCCAACGCGAGGAGAAACGAGATGGAATTCGAATCCGAACCTGAACCCCAGCCTCGACCCGAACCACTGTCCGAACCGGATATGGAGAGCCTGCTGCAGGAGGGCGCGGAAGGCTACGACGCCAAGCGGGGCGATATCCGTATGGGGCGGGTGATCGAGGTCAACAACGACGGCGCGCTGATTGACATCGGGTTGAAGCGGGAAGGGTTCGTCCCGCTGCGCGATCTGCAGCAGGTACAGAGCGCCCAGATGGGGGAGGTCAAGGCCGGCGACGAGGTGCCGGTGCTGATCGTCAGCGACGAGAACCCCGACGGTTACGAGCTCTCGATCTACCAGGCCCGCATGGAGGAGGACTGGCTCAAGGCCGAGGAGATGCTCAAGAGCCGCGCCCTGTACGAGGCTGAGGTTGCCGGCTACAACCGTGGTGGGTTGACGGTCCGCTTCGGGCGCATCCGCGGGTTCGTTCCTCTCTCCCACATCGTGGGCCTGCCGTTAGGGTTGAAGGACTCCGAGCGGCGCGATCGGCTGGCGGCGATGGTCGGCCAGGAGATCGGCCTGCGCGTGATCGAGGTGGACCGCGCCCGTCGGCGCTTGATTTTCTCCCAGCGTCAGGCGCAGCGCGCCTGGCAGCGGGTGCGTAAGCAGCGTCTGCTGGACGAGTTGGCGCCAGGGCAACGCCGCCGCGGCCGCATTTCCAGCCTCACCGACTTCGGCGCGTTCGTGGACCTGGGCGGCGTGGATGGCCTGGTGCACGTCTCCGAGATGGCCTGGCAGCGGGTAGACACCCCCAGCCAGTTGGTCCGCGTCGGCGACGAGGTCGAGGTCATCGTCCTGGAGGTGGACCGCGAGCGCGAACGGATCGGCCTGAGCATCAAGCAGGCTCAGGAGGATCCCTGGACACGGATCGAGAGCAAGTACAAGGTCAACCAACTGGTCGAGGGACGGGTCACCCGCGTGGCGGACATCGGCGCCTTTGTCGAGATCGAGCCGGGGATCGAGGGACTGCTGCACGTCAGCGAGCTGGTCGGTGCCCCCAACGTCACCCCGCAGCAGGTGCTCAAGCCCGGCCAGGTAGAGCTGCTGAAGATCCTGCGCATCGAGCCGTCGCGGCGGCGCATCGGGCTGAGCGCCCGACGGGTGCGGCAGGAAGAGTGGGAGCAGTGGAACGCGGAGAAGGGCCGCCGCGAGGCGGAGATGGCGCCACCGGCGGAAAAGCCGGAGAAAGAACCGGAAGAAGCGCCTGAGGGAGAGCCGGGCGAGATGCCGATCGAGGCGCTGGCCGATCAGCCGGTACTGCCGCTCGATGAGCAACCGTCGCCTGCCGACGGGGCGGTATCCCTGCCGGACGAAGCATAGCCCTGGCGGGCGAGAGGCGGGTCGAGATGAAGGGCACAGGCGGCGCAGCGAAGAAAGAAGGCAAGATCGAGGTCGAGGGCTCCGTGATCGAGGCGCTGCCCAGCACCCAGTTCCGCGTCAGGCTCGATACCGGCCATGAGGTGCTCGCCTACCTCTCCGGCCGCATGCGCAAGTATTACATCCGCATCCTGTTGGGCGACCGGGTGCGGGTGGAGCTTTCCCCCTACGATTTGACCCGCGGGCGGATCGTCTACCGGCACAAACGCGCGGTCGAGGAAACGATGGAAGCGTAGGTCGGCAGGACAAAAGGAGTGACCACCTGCCTGCGTAACTGCTCACCCTCCCGCAGGTTCAGAAGTGACCAGGCCACGAATCGGAGTGGCCATGGAAATGCGATTCGGGCGGCAAATCGCGCCCAAACCTGCGGGAGGGTGAGCAGTTACCTGCCTGCCTTATCGCATAGGGCGCCCGGAGACCTCGGCGATCAGCCGGGCCAGTCCCTGCATCGGCTCCTCGGCGGGCCACTCGGTCACCGGCCAGGCGGTCTGGCCGGCGCCGAGCAGTTCGACCCGCCAACGCACGGCCTCCGCCCCCGCCTCATCCTGCCAGGCGCGGCGGCGACAGCGCACCCCCTCGACCGCCGTCAGCTCCATCCGCATCACCTGAGCCCGGCGGGGCAGCAGACAGGCCCGTTCGATCTGCACCTCCCCGGCCTCCACGTCCACCGTCAGCCGCTCGCGCAAAGGGACGAAGCGGGCGATCAGCAGGCTGACGGCAACCACGATAGCAGCGGCGGTCAGGACGATCCCCAACGGCGCGCCGCCGCGCCACGGGGCGCAGAGGAGCACGATGGGCAGGAAAGCCGCCCACAGGACGCCCAGGACGAGCAGCGGCTTCCCTTGCGCCTCGGTGACCAGCCGCCGGGCGGTGTACTCGCGCACCACCATGCGGCCCAGCTTCCGTTCCGTGTCCGCTCCTCTCTCGTTCACGTTGCCCTCTTCTTCTGTCCGTCCGTGCGCGGCGCTTCCCCGCTGCGGCGCGCCGGCCCGCTGCGCGCTGGCGGGAGGGGAGCGGGGTTCTGCGGCAGGCGGACGGTGAACCGGCTGCCCGCGCCGACTGTGCTCTCCGCCGTGATCTCCCCACCGTGCAGCCGCACCACCTCGCGGGCAATGGACAGTCCCAGACCGACACCCCCGCGACGGTAGCGAGATTTGTCGGCCTGGTAGAAACGCTCGAAGATGCGGCCCAGGTCTTCGGGCGGGATGCCCTCGCCCGTGTCGCTCACCTGCACTTCGACCCAGCCGTCGGCGGCGTGGGCAGCGATCTCGACCCGCCCATCGCGGGTGTGGCGGATCGCGTTGTCCAGCAGGTTGACGAAGACCTGGTTCAGCCAGTCCGGGTCGCCCGTGACGCGCAGCGTTTCCTCGACCGTCACCCGCACCTGGTCACCGGCCGCCTCCGCCTGAGGGGTCAACCGTTCGACACAGCCGCGCAGCAGCGGCGCCAGCTCGACCGGCAGCCGGTCGAGCTGCACCTGCCCGGCGTCGAAGCGGGCCAGGCCGAGCAGCTCGTCCACCATCCAGCGCATGCGCTCCGCCTCGTCGTGGATGATCCGCGCCGCCCGTTCGATCTCCCGCTCGTCGGCGGCGGTCCCGTCCAGGATCGCCTCCGAGAAACCCTGGATCGAGGTCAGGGGAGTCTTCAGCTCATGCGAGATGTTGGCCACCAGGTCGCGCTGCGCCTGTTGGGACGCGGCGACCCGTTCGGCCATGTGGTTGAAGGCCAGTCCCAGGTCGCGCACCTCCTGCGGGCCGGAGAGGGGGGCACGCTGGGCCAGGTCGCCGCGGGCGATGGCCCCCGCCGCGGCGGCCGCCCGTTGCAGCGGCCGGGCGACCGAGCGCGCCATCAGCCAGGCCAGGAGGATGGACAACACCAGCGCTACGGCCCCCGCTGCGAGCAGCGGCGGGAGCAGGTTCTCGGCGAACCAGGCCAGCATCAGCAGCCGGGTCTGCGGGGCGACGAAGGCGATCACCACCGGCCCGCCGGTCGTCGGCAGCAGCCGCCCGACGTAATCCCAGCGCGCACCCTCCGGCGTGCGGAAGGTACCCCGCGCCCCATTCCGCGCCAACGGCAGGTGGTTCACGTCCTCCACCGACTGTCCCTCCCACGCTCCCCCGCTATCGAAACGGACGACGCCCGCGCGGTCCACCAGGAGGATCCGCACCCCCTCCGCTGCGGCCGCCCGCTCCAGCAGCGGGTAGACCTGTTCCAGGGGGCGGCCGGCCAGCGGTTCGCTGCCCAAGATCATCGGCGTCGCTTCGCGGGCGACCAGTTCTAGCCGCAGCAGCGCCAGGCTGGTCCACAGAGGACTGGCCCGCACGAACAGCAACAGTCCAAACCCCACCAGGGCCAGGCAGACCAGGATGACGGCGGTGTAGGAAAGCAGCAGACGGGAGCGGAGGCTCTGGAACATCGCACTAGTCGGTGACGGTCAGCTTGTACCCCACGCCGGGGACGGTCTCGATCTGCACATTGCCGCCGGCCAGCTTCCGGCGCAGGTGGCCGATGTGCACGTCAACGGTGCGGGTCTCTCCGTAGAAATCGTACCCCCAGACCCGTTCCAGCAGTTGTTCGCGGCTAAGCGCCAGGCCGCGGTGCTCGACCAGCGCCTGCAGCAGGTCGAACTCCTTGGGCCGCAACTGGAGCGGGCGGTCGGCGATCGTCGCCTCGCGGCGAGCGGGATCCACGGTCAGGTCGCCCACGTGCAGCGGAGCGCGGGATGACGCACCGCGGGCGGCGCGGCGCAGGAGCGCCCGCACGCGGGCGATCAGTTCGCGCGGGTTGAACGGCTTGGTCACGTAATCATCCGCCCCCAGCTCCAGGCCAACGATCTTGTCCACATCGTCGTCGCGGGCGGTGAGCATGATGATCGGCAGGTCGGGTGCCGCCGTGCCGGCGCGCACCTGCCGGCAGACTTCCCAGCCGTCCACCTTGGGCAGCATCAGGTCGAGCAGCAGCAGGGCGGGAGGCTGGCGGGCGATCCGTTCCAGGGCTGCCGCCCCGTCCCCCACCGACTCGACGCGGAAACCTTCCCGTTCCAGGTACAGGCGCACCAGTTCGACGATGTGCGCCTCGTCATCCACGATGAGGACCGTTTCCCCAGCCATAGGCTAGCGCGCATCTCGACAGCCGCACACCTCGTCGGATTCGCAATCACAGGCCTCGGCCACGGCCTCGATCTCCACCCGCGCGCCCAGGGGCAGCGCGGCCACCTGGACGGTCGAGCGGGCCGGCGGCTCCCCGGCGAAGAACTCGCCGTAGATGGCATTGACCCGCGCAAACTCGCCCATGTCCTGCAGAAAGACCGTTGTCTTGACGACGTGGCGCAGGCAGGAGCCGGCGGCCTCCAGGATAGCGCGCAGATTCTCCAGGGCCTGGCGTGTCTGCGCTTCGACATCCGGCCCGGCCAGGGCCTTGCTGGCCGGGACGATGCCCAACTGCCCGGCGGTGTAGATCAGCTCGCCCACCCGCACGGCCTGCGAGTACGGGCCAATGGCGGCGGGCGCCTTCTCGGTCACGATGATCTCTTTGCTCATATCCATTCCCTCCCATTCAGATGCCTCATTGTAACCTATCCTGGCCTGGGGGCAAGTGGGGGGCATCCGCCCCTTGTCGGATTCACGGTTTATGGTATAATCCTTCTTCGCTTTGACGGCAAGACGTTCGAGGTGATGAGCATGAACCTGGTGGACTCGCTGAACCGGCAACTGGAGCGCAACCCGAACATTCCTACCCTGCGGGCGGGGGATACGGTACGTGTGCATGCCCGCATCGTCGAAGGGGATAAGGAACGGATCCAGGTCTTTCACGGCACGGTGATCCGCGTGCGCGGCTCTGGCGCGGGGGCCAATTTCACCGTGCGGCGGATCGCCTCCCACGGCATCGGCGTGGAACGGACCTTCCCCTTCCATTCCACGCGCGTGGACAAAGTCGAGGTCACCCAGCGGGCGAAGGTGCGTCGCGGGCGGCTTTACTTCCTGCGCGAGCGGCGCGGCAAGGCCGCCCGGCTCAAGGAGAAGCGAGCCCGGTAGGGCGCAGGCGAGGGCCTGCGCCCTCGTCGTTGCTAAGCGATGAGCACCCGTCCCCTGATCGGCATCACCGCCCGCACCGAACCGGGCCCCGGCCATCTTCCCCTCTATGGCATCCAGCAGACGTACAGCCACGCTATTCGGCGCGCTGGCGGGCTGCCCGTGTTGCTGCCGCCGCTCTTCGCGTCAGGGGAAGCAGCGGAGATGGTGGGGCGGTTGGATGGGCTGCTCCTCTCCGGCGGTGGAGATATCGCCGCCGAACAGTATGGCGGGGAGGAAAGCGCCGCGCTGGAGCTGGTCGATCGGGAACGGGATCGCTCGGAACTGGCGCTGGTGGACGCCGCGTTGCGCAGCGGGACGCCGCTCCTGGCGATCTGCCGCGGCATCCAAGTGCTGAACGTCGCCCTGGGCGGCACGCTCTACGCCGACATTCTCAGCCAGCTCCCCGGCGCGCTGCCCCACCGGCCGGCGGCGGGGCAGTCAGACGAGGCCAGTGCCCATCGGGTCGAGGTGTTCCCAGACAGCCGGCTGGCGACCATCCTGGGCGTCGGGGAGCTGACGGTGAACAGCTTCCATCACCAGGCGGCGCGACAGGTGGGGGAGGCGCTGCAGGTGACCGCCCGCGCGCCCGACGGGGTCATCGAGGGGTTGGAGCACCGGACGCACCCCTTCTGCGTGGGCGTCCAGTGGCACCCGGAGTACGAGGTCGGCAACTGCCCGGGGATGGAACGGCTCTTCGAAGCGTTGGTCCGCGCCGCTGTGGCGGTGGGGCCTCAGCAGGCAGATGTCCGGGGCTAACCCTCGGCCGTTTCGCCGCCGAACTGCTCACCCTCCCGCAGGTTCGGAAGTGACCGGGCAACGAGTCGGAGTGGCCATGGAAGCGCGATGGGGGCTGCACATTGCGCCCAAACCTGCGGGAGGGTGAGCAGTCACTCGCCGCCTTCCTGCAGCACCACCGGGCGGCCCTGCTTGAAGGCTTCCAGTTGCGCTTCCAGTTCGGCGCGCTTGATCGCCGCCGCCTGCCGCCCCTTTTCGACCAGCCCTTCCGCCCACTCGCCGATGCGGTTGCGCAGCTCGCCGCCAGCGTAGGGGGCCAGGAGGATCCCCGCCACCGCGCCGACCAACGCCCCGCAGATCAACCCGACCAGAAAGTTCAGCGCCTTGCGCATCGTCGCGTCCTCCCTGTTTCCTTGATACCGTCACCATTATACCCCAATCGGGCCGACCTGCAACCCTGAAGGCAGGGGGTGTGCGTAACTGCCTACCGTCTGCGGTACTGGGCCCTCACCCCACCCCCTACCCCCCTCTCCCGCTTGGGGGAGAGGGGCAGGGGCCAGGGGGTGGGGTGAGGGCTCAGCGCCGCGGACGGTAGGCAGTGACGACGGTATCGAGAAAACAGGGAGGACGCGACGATGCGCAAGGCGCTGAACTTTCTGGTCGGGTTGATCTGCGGGGCGTTGGTCGGCGCGGTGGCGGG
>DAOTYW010000261.1:0-1927 GCA_034434755.1 Anaerolineae bacterium
CTGCAGTTCTGGTCGGGGGTCCAACAGGCCCGCCAGGTCGTAGCCGCCCATCAGGCGCAGGATCTCGATGACCACCCGGGCGTGCCCGCCCGCGCCGATGCCGATCACGCCGATCATCTTTCCTCGTAGAACCGCTTGCGGAACAGGCGGTCGTCCAGTTCCACTTCCTTCAGCCGTCGGACGATCCGCTCAGCGGCGTGGCCGTCGCCGTACAGGTTGACCAGGTCGACCAGACTGGCGCGGAACTCTGGCGAGATTGCCCGGCGGATACCAGCGACAATCTCCTGCCGTCCGTACCCGACGTCGATCACGTTTCTCCCGCGTGCCCGTCCCTGCTGGCGGTTGCCGATATTGACCACCGGCAGTTGGAACGAGGCCGCCTCGATGATGCCGCTGGAGGAGTTGCCGACCATCGCGGCGGCAAACCGCATCGCGCTGACGTATCCTGGCGTCCCCAGATTGACCACTACCTGGACGTGTGGGCGGGCGGCGGCGTACTCGCGGGTCATCTGGATAACCAGGCGGCTGCGTGTATCGGCGTTGGGGTAGGTGAAGACTGTCGCCATGCCCACCTCGTCCAGCGCGGCCAGCAATTCGTTCATCTGCGTTTCGAGCTGTTCGATCTCCAGCGTTACCGGATGGTAGGTGACGAGGAGGAAGGGGGCGGACAGGTCGAGTCGGTAGCGCCGCTCCAGCTCCTCGCGGCTGAGCAGACGGGTGCTGAGCAGGCCGTCCAGGCCGGGCGAACCGCTGACCGTCACCCGCCACGGCTCCTCGCCCATCTGGATCACCCGCCTCGCATAGTCCTCTGTGGCGACAAAGTGGAGATGGCTCATCTTGGTGATGGAGTGGCGCAGGGCGTCGTCCATCGCGCCCAGGGTCAGCTCGCCACCGTGAATGTGGGCCACAGGGATGCCGAACGGCAGCGCCGCCACCACTGCTGCGTGCATCTCGAAGCGGTCGCCCAACACGAGGAGGATGTCGGGGCGGGACCGGGCGTATGCCTGGGCGAAGCCGATCGTGCCCAGGCCCATGGATTTGGCGATCCCCTCCGGCGTGTCCGACGAGAGCATCATCTCCACCCGGTCGCCGATTGGAAAGCCGCCCCGCTCGATCTCGCGCACGGTCAGGCCAAAGTCCGGCGAGAGGTGAGTGCCGGCGACGATCAGATGCAGGCGCAGGCCGGGTTCGGCCTGGATGCGCCGCAGCACCGGCAGGTAGAGGCCGTAGTCGGAACGGGCAACGGTGACGACGCCGATCGTTCTCATTCCAGGTCGCTCCAGTCCACGAACTGTCCGGCAGCCAGCGGGTGGCGTGTGCGCCGTCCGATGACGCCTCCGATCAGGGTCGCCGGGATGCCGCTGGCCGGGCGCAGCGCCGTGAGCATCGCTGCCTGCAGGACGGTGCCGGCCGGGATGTCGGCGCGGGCGGCCAGGCTGCGGCGGGCGACGGCGCGGGTGTCGGCCTCGGCGGGGAACGGGCGCTTGACCCCATCGCCCAACGCCCGCTCGACGACCCGCACGCCGGCGATCAGCGCGCGCAGTTCGTCCGGCTCCAGCGAGGCACGGTGGTCGGGGCCGGGTAGATTCCGGTCGAGGGTGAAGTGCTTCTCGATCACACACGCGCCCAGCGCCACCGCCGCCAGGGCGACCTCGATGCCGGGCGTGTGGTCGGAGTAGCCGATGGGAAGGTCGAAAGCTACCGCCATGGTCTGCATCGCCCGCAGGTTGGCGTCGGCAGGGTCCGCCGGGTAGTTGGAGACGCAGTGCAGGAGGATCAACTGCTCACCTCCGGCGTCGCGCAGTACCCGCACGGCCTCATCCACCTCGCTCAGGTGCGACATGCCGGTCGAGAGGATGATTGGCCTTCCCTTGCGGGCTACGACCTCCAGGAACGGGTGGTTGGTCACCTCGCCGGAGCCGATCTT
>DAOTYW010000262.1:0-7392 GCA_034434755.1 Anaerolineae bacterium
GAGCCTGCGGAGCAGGCTTTCGCTTTGAGCCGTGGGGTTTAGCCCACGGCGGCTTGGCCTAAGTTGTGACGAATGACCCTCCCGCAGGTTTGGGCTGCACATCGCGCCCAAACTTGCGGGAGGTTGAGCAGTTACTCCTACGATCTGTATTCCCGTAGCCGGCGCATCGGCTGGCCGACCATGCGGAACGCCCGTCGCTCCGCCTCGGCGCGGATGCGCTCCTCGTCCAGCGTTGTCAACTGGCCATCCCGCAGCAGCACTCGCCCGTCGCAGATGACCGTGCGCACGTCCGCCGGGTGGCTGGCGTAGACGACGTTCGCCGCCAGGTCGTGCCGGGGGGTCCAGTGCGCCCGCCGCGTGTCGAACAGCACCAGGTCAGCGGGCGCGCCGGGGCGCAGCACCCCGCTATCGGCGAAGCCCAGCGCCTGTGCCGAACCCTGCGTCGCCAGGCGCAGTAACAGGTCGTGCGGGAACGCCGCCGGATCGCCGACGCGGTTCTTGTGCACCAGCCCGGCGATGCGCAGCACCTCCAGCATGTTCAGGTCGTTGTTCGAGGCCGGGCCGTCGCTGCCCAGGCCCACGCGCACCCCCGCCGCCAGGAAACGCTCCAACGGCGCTAACCCCATCGCCAGCTTGAGGTACGTCTTCGGCGTGTGGGCCACGTGGACGCCCCTGGCGGCCAGGATCGCCAGGTCGTCATCGTCCACCACGATGCAATGGGCGGCGATGGCCGGGCGGTCGAAGACGCCCAGGTCGGCCAGGTAGGCCACCGGGCTCTTGCCGTGCGCGGCGATGGAACCCTGCACCTGCTCGGTGGACTCGGCCACGTGCAGGTGGATGCCGATGTCCAGGCGGGTGGCTTCCTCGACCACCCGGCGCAGGAAGCCGGGCGGGCACATGTAGGGGGAGTGAGGGCCGAGGACGCAGCGGATGCGCCCGTCGGCAGCGCCGTGCCAGGCGCGGACGAAGGCCAGCGTGTCCTCCAGCACCGCCCCGCCGACCTCGTGCTCGCCGTCGCTGCCGAACTGACACCAGGCCAGGGTCGCTTTCATCCCGCTCTCCGCCACGGCGCGGGCGACCTGGTGCATCCAGAAGTAGTGGTCGCCGAAGCCAACGATGCCGCAGCGGATCATCTCGCAGCAGGCCAGCGCTGCCCCCCAGTAGACGTCCTCTTCTTCCAGGGCCGACTCGGCGACCCAGATCTTCTCGTTCAGCCAGCGCTCGAAGGGCAGGTCCTCCGCCCAGCCGCGCTCCAGGGTCATCGCCGCGTGGGTGTGGGCGTTGAAGAAGGCCGGCAGGGCGACGTGTTCGCGTCCCTCGATCACCTCGTCGGGGACGAAGCCCGGCGGGGCCTGGCCGACGGCGACGATGCGCGTGCCTTCCAGGGCGATGTCGGCGTCCGGCAGGACGCGGTCGGCTTCGTCCAGCGTGATCGCGGTGACGTGGCGGATCAACGTGCGCATGTATTCCTCCTGGTAACTGCTCAGCTCACCCTCCCGCAGGTTCGGAAGTGACCGAACAACGAAGCGGAGTGGCCATGGCAGTGCGATTTGGGCGGCAAATTGTGCCCAAACCTGCGGGAGGTTGAGCAGTTACTCCTCCTGAACGGGGATGGTGGCCAGATTCTACCCCACCTGGGCCGGTCGGGCAAGTGGGTGTTCGAAGCGCACATTGGCGTGGGACCCCTCATGGCTCGGCAGTGTAGGACAACTGCTTGCAGCTGTCCTGCTTTGAACACCCCAAGCCGGGGACGCTTGTCATTCGCCTGGCTTCGTGCTAGAATCCGACGCGGAAACAGGGAGGCTGCGGAAATCCGTGTGAGTTGAAAGGAGGTACATCGTGGACAGGGACTTGAGGGCATCATTGGCGATCTCCACCGCCGTTGTCGAGCAGATCAACGCGCTGCTGCTGGACCCGAACAGCCGGGTGATCAACGACTTCATGGCCGTAGTGGAGAAGTACGGCACGCCGGAGGAGATCAATCGGAAAGCGGCGGAGGCCCGTCAGCTTCCCCGGTTGATGGAGCGCCTCAGGGACGTCGCGCCGGCGGCGATCTCGGGGCTGGAGTGGTTGGCGGAGCAGCGCGACCGGCGGGCCTTCATCAGCGTGGCCGACTACCGGCGGAAGGTGCTCGGCCCGCGCGCCGACGAGATGCAGTTCGCCGACGAGTTTGCCGTCACGCTGGAGATCAGCGCGCTGCAGTATTTCCCCTTCCTCCTGGCCGAGGCCCGCCAGGCTATCGAGCGCCAGGAGCTGATGCCCGGTCGCTACATCCGCGTGCGCCGGATGAAGGAGCAGGAGGCCGACGGCGACCTGTTAGCCGTGGCCGCGGCGATGCAGATCGTCGGCGCCAGTTATGTGGAAACGCTGGACACCAAGGGTACCGACGGTTCCAACGTTCACCTGGGCGGCCCAGCGACGATCACCGGCTACTTCGGCGGCGTCGGCCAGCCCAACAACTACGCGCTCAAGTGGCTGGACGAGTACCTCTACTACTATACGAACTACGGCGTCCGCCAGGTGCTCAACATCAACCCCGGTACGGTGCTGCTGGGCTACTTCCTCTACAAGCTGGGGGTGGACAACGAGTTCAAGATCTCGGTCTACATGGGCAACGACAACCCCTACGCCGCCCTGTGGACGCTGATCGGGGCCAAGCTCTTCTCCCGCCCCGACGGTACCAGTCCACTGATCGGCTTCAACTGGTCGAACTCGGTCAACAACGAGACCATGGAGATCACCGCCCAGGTGCGCGGCGCGCTGGGCTTCGAGCAGGTGGTGCGCTTCGAGCACCACATCACCGAGACGTTCAAGTCCATCGTCCGCCAGCCCTACGACCGCCTGGAGGAGCTGGTGCAGATCGCCGACCACGTGGCGAACATCTCGGCCAAGCACGAGGGCGGTGTGCCGGAAGTGGACAGTGGGCGAGAGCACCCGTCGGACATCCTGGACTACTTCCGCGCCCGCGAGGAAGTGGAGAGTTCGGGCGACATGCCCCACCTGCTGCGCAATTACCTGGACAAGCACGACTCGGTCAACCGCACCGCCTGGGCGCTGACCGAGCACGGGCTGTCATTCATCGCTGCGCAGAATCTCCACGGGGTGACGCGGTGACGCGGTGACGCGGTGATGGGGTGACACGGTGACGCGGTGACGCGGTGACGCGGTGATGGGGTGACACGGTGACACGGTGACACGGTGACACGGTGACACGGTGACATGGTGACACGGTGACACGGGGATCTCTGTGTCACCGTGTCTCCCCATCACCGCGTCACCGTGTCACCGCGTCACCGTGTCACCGCGTCTCCCCATCACCGCGTCCCCACACATCCCGCGCAGCCCGCGCTGCACCCCTTGTCGGGTCGCCGCACGATGCCCATCCGCGCCAGGTCGTCCAGCATCAGCTCCACCAGTTGCGGGGTCGTGTCCAACTCGCGGGCCAGCTCATCCACCCGCCGTGCTCCCCCCTCCCGCAACATCGCCACCAACCGCTCCATCATCCCCGTGTCTCCGTATCTCCGCGTCACCGCGTCACCGCGTCACCGCGTTACAACCCCACCGCCCGTGCCGCCCAATACACCGCTGCCCCCACGGCCAGGGACACGGACAACTGGAAGCCCAGGCTGAAGAACATCCAACGCCAGCCCGCTTCCTGGCGCAGCGCCGCGACCGTCGCTACGCAGGGGATGAAGAGCACCTGCACGACCAGGAAGGCCAGCGCGCTGGCCGGGGCATAGGTGGAGGCCAGAGTCTGCGCCAGGCTGCTCCCCTCGCCCGCGCCCAGGACGACGCCCAGCGTGGCGATGGCGTTCTCCTTGGCCACGAAGCTGCTCACCAGCGCCACGATCAATCGCCAGTCCAGCCCCATCAGCCGGCCCAGCGGCTCCAGCCAGCGGCCGAAAGCGGCCAGATAGCTGCTCTCCACGCTCCCGCCGGGCAGCACGGAGAGCGCCCAGATGACGACCGAGACCGGCAGGATCACCGTGCCGGCCTTGCGCACGAACTCCGTCGTCCGCTGCCAGACCAGCAGGCCGATGGTGCGCGGGTTGGGTAGGTGGTACAGCGGCAGTTCCATGATAAACGCCGCCCGCTCGCCGCGGAAGAGCGCCCGGCCGATCAGCGCGCCGGAGGCGGCCAGCACGGCGAGCGAGAGAAGCACCGTTCCCCAGGAGACCAGCGTGGCGGCGCGGCCGAAGAACGCCGGAGCCAGAAAGGCTACCACGGTCATGCGCGCCGTACAGGGCACCAGCGGGGCCAGCAGGGCGGTCAGCAGGCGGGCGCGGCGCGACTCGATCACCCGCGTCCCCAGCACCGCCGGGACGTTGCAGCCGAAGCCCAGGAACAGCGGCAGGAACGACTTGCCGTGCAACCCCATCAGGTGCATGAAACCATCCATCACGAAAGCCGCGCGGGCCATGTAGCCCACGTCCTCCAGCACGCCCATCACGGCGAAGAAGATGACCAGGATCGGCAGGAACGTCAGGATGAACCCCGCCCCGCCGATGACGCCATCGGCGACCAGCCCGGCCAGCCATGGCGAGATCGGCGCCAGGCCGGCGCGGGCCAGCTCGGCCAGCACCTGCACCCCGTAGACGTCCAGCAGGTTCAGCAGCGGCGTGCCCACCGTGTAGGTGAGCCAGAAGGTCAGCCCCAGGACGCCGGCCAGGATGACCAACCCCCACAATGGATGGGTCGCCCAGTGGTCGATCCGCTCGGTCAGCCCGATCGGGCCGCTGCGCGGGCGGGTCACGGCGGCGCGGATCATGCGCCCGATCCACTCGTAGCGCCCGCTGGTCACGGCCAGCAGCGCGTCTTCGTGGTGCCTCAGGATCTGGTGAACTGCCTCCCACCGTTCGGCGGGGAGGGATTCTTTCATCAGCAGCGTGACTTGCTCATCCCCTTCCAGCAGCTTCAGCGCCACCCAGTCCTGCGGGTACGGCTGCGGCACCCATCCGGCGATCCGTTCCTCGATCTGGGTCAGCACCTGACGGTGATCGGCGCGGATCTCGGGCCGGCGGGGTGCGGGCAGCGGATCGCCGCGCGCCGCCCGCGCAATCGCCTCGACCAACTGCTGAACGCCGACATGGCGGCTGGCGGTCATCGGCACGACCTCCAGGCCCAGGGCGGCAGCCAGCACGTCCGGCTCGATCTCCATTCCCTCCTGGCGGGCCACGTCCATCATGTTCAGTCCGACGACCACCGGCGCGGGCAGGGAGACGAGCTCGGCGACCAGGTAGAGGCTGCGCTCCAGGATCGCCGCGTCCACCAGCGCCACCACCACGTCGGGCCGTTCACGGATGATGAACTCGCGGGCAATGACCTCCTCCGGCGAACTGGCGGTCAGGCTGTAGGTGCCGGGCAGGTCCACCAGCCGGTAGGTCTTTCCCTCGAAGGTGAACGCCCCTTCCTTGCGTTCGACCGTTTTGCCGGGCCAGTTGCCGACGTGCTGATCGAGGCCGGTGAGGAGGTTGAAGACGGTGGACTTGCCGACGTTCGGCTGGCCGGCCAGGGCTACCAGGATGGGCCGGGCGCCGCCCGGCCGTTCGGCGGCGGGGCCGGGGGCGATGGGCGGGGGTTCGGTGGTCACGCGGCCTTCCTGCGCACGTAGAGCTGGCCGGCCTCGCCCCGACCCAGGGCGACGCGCGCCCCGCGCACCTGGGCGATCAGCGGTCCGTAGCCGTAGTTCTGCACTACCGTGACCTCGGCCCCCGGTGTGAAGCCCAGCGAGGTCATTCGACACATCAGCCCATGGCCGCAGAGCACCTGCGCCACCTCGGCGCTCTCGCCGGGCTGCAGCGCGCTCAGTGGCACGCTCCCGTCGGGGCAGGCGAGCAGCGCACAGCTACATCGTTCTCTCCTATGCCTTCTGTTCACGGTTCGATCCTCCTCGTGTGGAAGGATTTCGTTTCTGGCCGCCCCGCCCCCTGGCAGTTGAATCATCGCTCGTGGCGCTCTGACAGTCAGCGCAGTGGCCGGTGAGGGAGAGGTGCGTCTCCGCGACCTGTACCCCTTCCTGTGTGACCAGCCGGCGGACGACGCGGGCGACCTCTGGCGCATCGAACTCGATCACCCGTCCGCAGCGCAGGCAGGTGAAGTGGTAGTGGGGCGTCTGCGGGGTGGCCTCGAAGTGAGCGTGGCTTTCGCCCAGGCTGTGCTCCTCCACCAGCCCCGCTTCCTTGAACATTGCCAGGGTCCGGTAGACCGTCGCCAGGCTGATCCGCGGGTCACGGGCCTTCACCCGATCGTGGACGGCCTCGGCATCCAGGTGCTCATCGCTTTCCTGGAGCACCTGCAGCACGGCCCGCCGCTGACGGGTCGCCCGCACCCCGCGCGCCTGCAGACTCTCGGTAAGTTCTTGAGCGGCCATCGTGCTCCTTATTGAGAATAATTCTCATTCTCAATTATACACAGCTTTGCGAGCAGCACAAGTGACAAAAGTCACAACCTGCGCTCCCGGCTGCCGGACTGTGCTCTGGCGAGCGTGGATAGGTGGCTTTGCGCCTCTGTGGTATACTACCAGACGATGAACCCTGCGACGATGACCGAACGGCTGTTGAACTGGTTCGCCGACCACGCGCGCGACCTGTCGTGGCGGCGCGAGCGCACGCCCTACCGGGTGTGGCTGGCGGAGGTGATGCTGCAACAGACCCGCGCCGGGACGGTCGGTCCGTACTACGAGCGCTTCCTGGCCCGCTTTCCTACCCTGGAGGCGCTGGCAGCGGCCCCACTGGAAGACGTGCTACGCGTCTGGGAGGGGTTGGGCTACTACGCCCGCGCCCGCAACCTGCACGACACCGCTCGCCAGATCGTGAAGGAGCGGGGCGGTCGCCTGCCGGAGACGGCCCGCGAACTGCGCCGCTTGCCGGGGGTGGGCGAATACATCGCCAACGCGGTTGCCTCGATTGCCTTCGGTCATCCGGTGGCCGCCGTGGACGGCAACGTGCGCCGCGTGCTGGCCCGCCTGTTCGCTGTGGCTGGCGATCCCCTCCGTCCGCCGGCGCGTCAGCGACTGGACGAGCTGGCGGCGTCGCTCCTGCCGCCCGACCGCGCCGGCCTGTTCAACGAGGCGCTGATGGAACTGGGGGCGGCGGTCTGTCGCCCGCGCCGCCCGCGCTGCGACGACTGTCCGCTGGCCGGCGACTGCCAGGCCCACCGCGCGGGACAGGAGGAGGCGTTCCCCACCCGCGCTCCGCGCCGCGTTGTCCCCCACCACCAGGTCGCCGCCGGCATCCTGCGAGACGCGGACGGGCGCGTGCTGGTCGCCTGCCGCGCCGCCGACGATTTCCTCGGCGGCCTGTGGGAGTTCCCCGGCGGCGGACAGGAAGAAGGCGAGTCCCTGCAGGAATGCCTGGCGCGGGAACTGCGCGAGGAACTGGGGATTGAGGTCGA